>JAGVWY010000010.1 GCA_018304055.1 Candidatus Pacearchaeota archaeon | reverse complement strand
TGTTTTTTTTGTTCTTCTAGAGAAATACTATTTATCTCATTTATAATTAATTGGAGCTTTGGAATAATACTAGGTATATCCTCTTTTTTAAGACCTTCATTAAACAAAGAATTAATTACAGCATTTTTATTGGCATTTCCTTTATGTTCTATTGCATTTTTTAATGCATAAGCTTTGATTATCTTGTCATTCATAATTAATGTAATGGATTTAATTATATAAATATTAGTAAAACATAATCTATACAGAAAGGATTTAAATATATAGGATTTTTATAAATTATAATGAAAAGAAAAAAGAGGGTTAGTTTTAGTTGGTTACGCCTGGTTTTATTTTTAGTTTTAATTGTAGTTTTAGTTTCTGGATTTATTATATCCAATAAAAAAAATATTTATACAGGATACGCTATTGTTAATGGAACTTGCACAGATGATGATGTTGGGATAAGATTTGTTAGGAATAATGAACCAAGTTATTGCGATATTGATAAAACTGTTAAATTACAGAAAAACTCCGGAGTTAATTGTGTTAATAATTTTGAATGCAGAAGCAATAAATGCTCTGATGGTAAATGTTATCTTTTAGTAGAAGAAGTAAAGAAAGTTAGATCTGATGTTGAATCCTTAGAAGGAGAAATACAAAAAGTAAAATCTGAAGTTAGCATTTTTAAAAAATTAGCATGTGGAATTAAGGATCTTTTGAAAATTGAAGGGTATAATGAGTGTATAGAAGTGCCTCCTGCTTCTGTTTGTGGAAATGCCCAATGCGAAACTGGGGAGAGTTGCTCATCTTGTCCAGGAGATTGTGGCGAATGCGGAACTGAAGATTTAGTTCCTCCTGTCATAACAAGTAGCATTAGTGCTAATCATGAATTTTCAATAACTGATTTTCCATTCGTGTTTAATGTAGACCTTAATGAAAGAGGTTCTGTGAATTATTCTCTCACAAATGGAAAAACAAATATTTCCATGAGCACAAATAATGGAAGGAAATTTACTTCCCTTCCTTTAAGTTTGAATCCAGGAGCATATAACATTTCTATTTTTGCGCAAGATATTGCTGGAAATAAAAACTCTATTTTAATTCCAATAGAAGTAATTGATGGGCAAATAATTATCTCTATAATAAATCCTCAAAATAAGAATTACAAAAATGCGTATATACCTGTTGAATATTATGTTCCAGGAGCATCTAATTGTCAGTTTTTGTTAAATAATGTTGTCAAGGGCAATTCTTGCAACTTAAAAACAGAGTTTTATATACGTACTTCTAAGTTAAATGATACTGAATCTTATTTATTAGAAATACGTGTTAATAAAAATGGTATATCTTATCAGGAAAATGTGAGTTTTAGTATAGAATCAACACGAGAATACGTTATAAAATATGAGAAGTATAAAAATAAAGGAAATACAACCTTTCTTGAAAATTTAACTGACAGAGAACTTCAATATACTAATCTTGTATTAGATAATGGCCAAACAGGAAAAATACAATTTTTTAATCTTATTAATCTAACAGCAGGAGCCAATACCTCCAATATAATTGATATCGATGCTTATACTGATATTTCTTTTAATAGAATAGAGGTAAAAACAGAAAAATTAGCTATACTGAATAACTCTGCCAGATTATATCTTTATAACTTGCCTTTTATTAATCCCTATATTTTAGTTAATGGAATTCCGTGCACTGATTGTTATATAGAGTCTTATAATAGTGGAATATTGGTTTTTAATGTTACAAAATTTTCTGTTTACGAGGCTGCTGAAACTCCTACAGGTTCTGGTTCAAATAATGGATATGATAGCGGAGGTTCAGGTGGTGGAGGAGGTAGTGGAAGTTCAAGCGGAGGTTCAAGTGGTACTGGGGGTTCTCCAACAAATATATCAACATCTAGACCTCCAATTATAATAACAGACAGGGAAGAGATCGATGAAACAGGACCTTCTAAAGAACTTTCTGGTATAAGAAAGATTTTGGTTATATTAGTAATTTTAATAATTCTTGTTATATTAATAATTTTAATCTTATTTTTAAGGATGCTAAAAAGAAGAAAGATTAAGAAACTCCAGAATTTAGACTATATTAGCAAATCCTATTAATCTCCAGTGCCCATTAATATTCCGTGCAATGCCTATGCTGTCTTTTTGGATAGGAACAATTGGTATTTTTAACAATAATTCAATTTCATCATTTTTTATTTTTTCAATCTTTCCTACAGTTATTGTTGTGTTTACTGAGATCATAATTATTTCTCCTAGTTTGAGATTTTCAATTTTAGATTGAGTTTCCTGACCAAAAACTTCTGAAAACAAATGATATTTTATTTTTATTCTTTCACTTATCTCTGGCAGATTCCCTATGATGGAAGCAATTGATCCTGAAAGAGCATCTGATTTTGTTATTATATTATCTAATTCTGTTTCACATGCTAGACTTCCTCCAGGTTTTGCTTGAGATATTGGATAAGCGCCTCTGTATATAGAGGATATTTTTGTTTTTATTGTCTTGTAAATAAATTTGTTTGCTTGTTCTTCTAATATTCCTGGTTTGATTTCTATTTCATCCCCTACTTTTAAAACGCCTTTTTTAAGAACTCCTGCGATAACTCCTCCATGAATATTAGTTATTTTAGTTCCTGGCTTATTTATATCAAAACTTCGCGCTATTATAAATTCTGGTTTTGAAGTAATATCTCTCTTTGGTATCTCCATATCCATCAACATATCTTTTATTTTATCTATATTAATTTCTTGCTGAGCTGATATAGGAATTATTGGAGCATTTTCTGCATTTGTCCCTTTTACAAATTTTTTTATTTCTTGATAATTTTTCATTGCCTGCTCTTTTGTTACCAAATCAATTTTGTTTTGAGCAATAATAATTTTATTGACTTTTTTTGCTTGTAACGCAACTAAATGTTCTTTTGTTTGAGGTTTTATTCCTTCATTTGCAGCTATCACCATTATTGCTGCATCTATAAGGGCAGCCCCTGATAACATTGTAGCCATTAACATCTCATGTCCTGGACAATCAACAAAGCTAACATATCTTTTTTTATTTTCTTTTTTTAGTATAATATCAGCATAACCCAATTTTATTGTTATCCCTCTTTTTAATTCTTCAGAATGAGTATCTGCAAATTTTCCAGTGAGCTTGCTTAAAAGAGTAGTTTTTCCATGGTCAATATGCCCTACTATTCCCACGTTAATCATTTCTAAATTTTCTATATTTTCTTTTTCTAATTGCTCTGCCTTTTGTTTAGCCATGATTCTAAAAACAAGCATTAGTTTAAAAAACTTTGGAGAAATTTATTGAGTTGGCGATACTTCTTTTTTTATTAACTCTTCAAATTTTTTAGAACCTTCCTTTAGAATTTTACAATTAATCTGAATAGTTTTTGCTGAAATTTCTTCTCCTCTTAATGTTTTTCGCAATCTTAATCCTTTCTTTCTATCTTTCATTCCTTTTCCAAAAGTGAGAAGCTTTCTATGATATCTTATTCCTTCAAGTCCTTTAAATCCCGGAATCCCAGATATATCAGAAGTTCCTGTAATCTCTAACTCATAGCCACTTAAATCTTTATGTAGTTCTTCTCCTTTAAAAGTATCTCCTATTTTTTTTCCAATGAAGAATTCATCTTCTGATTCTAATTTATAGGTCTTTCCTTTATGAGATATGTTTATTTTGAACGGCATTTAAAAGGATAATTCTATGAGTTTTTAAAACTATCTAAGCTATCGGTATTACTTTTGAATCTCGTATGATGTTAATCCTTTAAAAAATCTTTAATTCTTTTATTTCCAAATGGATGTAGTTCAACCATGATGTTACATTCTTCACAATATTTACATCTATCAGACAAAATAAATCTGCCTTTTTCATCAATTTTGCATCCGCATTTTAGAGTTATCATTTTTATGCCATGCAGGACGTTGAGTTATACAGTAAGTATAAATAAGAATGTGACTACATTTTTTATTTTGTAGTCACATAAACTTTTTTCTTAAAATTTTATACTCTTTTAAAATCAAATCAATTGTAGGTCTTAAATTATGGTTTTTTTCATATTCTTGTAAAGACTTATAATATTCCCCCCTATTTTTAAAATCTATATTTACAGGAGGCATTTTATGTCTAAGTAGGATATTATTTAGCAACAATCTTCCAACCCTTCCATTCCCATCTCTGAAAGGATGAATATTTTCAAATTGATTGTGAACAACAGAGGCTAGGACTAAAGCAGGATATTTATTTTTATTATACCACTCAATTAAATCCTTTAGTAATAAAACAACTCTTGATTGAGGAGCACCCGTATGCACTATGTTTCCTAAGCCATTTCTAACGACTACTTCTTCTCCTGGCTTCCTGAAATCACCAGCGAAACTCTTTGAATTTTTAAAAACGATCTTGTGCAATTTTTTTATTAGATCTAAAGAGATATGTTCTTTCGTTTCTCTAATAAATTTAATTGCTTCATTAACACCATAAGCTTCTGCTATATCTTCCTTAGATTTTTCAGGCCATTTATTTTTTTCAAGTATCTCTTTTACTTCTTTTTTGTCCAATTCACTCCCCTCTATAGCATTAGTGCTGTATGTAAATAACTCTGAGAATGCTTTCCACTGATTTTCAGAAAGATAAAAAACCTTTAATTTTGCTTTCACTTCCAATTCTTTAATAAAATTTATTTCTTTTTTCGGCAATTCAGTCTGTAGTGGATCTTGGATTATTTTATATTGGTTAATTTCTTCAAGAATTAATTCTTCTGCCTTTTCCTTTCTATCTTTTAATATTCCAGAAGATAAATCTGCCCCAAGGTATTTTCTTATTTTATGAATTTTTTTTCCTTCTCTGAAAGAGTGACCTAAATAATATAGTACTCTTCCTTTTACTTTTCTCTTTTCAACGTACATATAATAATATATGTGACTACATATATAAATCTTTCTATTTTTTGTCTACATGTCCCTTGCAGGAATTCCTAGAATTTTATTCAAATCCCATGTTGGGCATGGATTTATGTTCGATGCCCCAGGAGGAGGTTTTGTGCATTGAACTATTCTTCAAGCTTTTTTCTTGTTTTTCCTCTTTTTTTATTTGTTAATGAATGTAAGTCTTTGGAGTTTATTTAGCTTTCTGTTTATTCTTTCCTCATAATAAAAAGATATTTGAATCCTCTTAGATAGAAATTATTTTTTATAGCTCTCTGTTTCCATAGAGGAGTATTTGAAGTTTGATTTCTCCTTGCCAAACAGATAATATCTAGAGGTATAAAGTGTTTTTCAAGCATTTGATATATTTTTATTCCTACTGGAATAAATCCAGAATTACTTCGCCAATGGTCTCCAATAACCCAAGCAACAACTTTATCTTTCTTTAGAATTCTTTTTATTTCAATAGATACTTTCTCGAGTTCCTGATAAAATTCTTCACTTTCACATGAAATTTTACCAATACAATTTGGATTATCTGAATAATGAATATTATTTCCATAAGGAGAGTCAATAAAAACCATATCTACGGAATTGTCTTTTAATGGGATTTTTCTAGAATCGTTCTGTATAATGTCAGATCTTGTAGGAAAAACATCGTACCCTATTACTTTTCTGTTTTCTTCTTTGCAAACATCAATAGTTGTCCCACTTCCACACATTGGATCAACTATTAAGTCGCCTTCTTTTGTGTACCTTTTTAATAGATTGTAAATAACTCCTGCAGGAGTTACACCATTAAATCTCCAATTTCCTTTAGGAGGTTTACCATAGCTCTGTTTTGGAAAATCCCAGAAAGTTGTTGCTTCTATAAATGGTTTATTATCATTTAGATCTTCCATTTATCAAAACCTTCAAATCTTCAATAAATTTGTCAAACATTTTAACTTTCTCGCTTTCTTCAATTTTAGTCTCACTTAAAACATAACTTCCGTCAGTATCTACTTCTACAATTGCTCTGCCTTTCTTTGCAGGTGTTTTAATTGTTAAAGTCCCATCTTCATCAGGGGTTACAAAATAAACTTTTATATGCTTTGTTGCTTGGTCAGAAGAAAGTTTAATCTTCCAGTAACCTGTCTGGGCTATTCTTTCCCTTAAAGTTACTTTGCTTGAGAGGACTGCAATAACTTTGCTTGTTTCTGGGCTGTAAATTATAATATCTACATCTGGAAGATGAGAGCCAAATTCTCCATAATCAATAAGTAAATTTCTTTTGACTTGACTTAACTCTCTCGGTAAGTTTTCTGCTTTTGTTCTTTCAAGAGCATTACCATCAACAATTTTTAACCCTAATGCTTTAACTTCATCTGAGATTATATGAACAATCAATTTTTCAAGGTTTTTTCCTTTGAAAGCTCTCCAAGATTGTTCATGGTCTCCATTTGCCGTTGGAGTTTTTTGCCAATCTTTTTTATGCATTATTTTCGCTTCTTTTAAGACTTCAGAAATATGTTTGTAAGCGTCAATTCCACACTTCTTTTTCTTCTCTTCATATATCTTGACCAAATCTTCGAATTTCATCTTTATGTCTCATAGTTTTTCCATTATTAAAATGTATTCATAAGCATAAGCCAATCTGTCTGCATCTTCGGTTGCGGTAAATCTTCCTGTTTTTGAATCTCTAGTTTGGGGCAATACTTTTGAAGGTATTCTTCGTTTTATAATTTTATGCATTTTGAATCCTAAATTAAGCATTATTTCAGCAAATACTTCCGCATTTAATATAGAGACTTTTCTTAATTCGGTATTTCCAATAACAATGCATGCTCTTCCTTTTGGTTTTAAAACTCGATACATTTCTTCAAAACATTGTTGCATCTCAAAAAAGTAGTTTTTTACAGCTTCTGCCTCTTTTTTTGATTTTTTGTTTAACTCTTCTATTTCTTGTTTTGCCAATTTGCTTTTAATTCCATTGTGATCAAACTCTTTTTTATGGACAGAACCAATAAACCCCTCTCTAAATTCATTTACGCTTTTAGTATACTCAAACCATAAAGCTGTAAGCTGATGTAAATCCGCATATTCATATGACGTAACATATGGCGGAGAAGTTACAATTAAACTGATAGAATTATCTTTTGCAGGAAGATTTCTAGCATCTGCTTTCCTTAGATTTAAGTAACTCTTTAAGTCACTTTTTATATAGGTTGGTAAAACATTCCAATAACTTTCATTTCCTCTTATCATCTTTTTTATTTGTCGAGAGAATAACTTTATTGGAGAATCTATCTTTTTATTGAGATCTCTAGTGGGTTTTATACTTTTCATCAGCCAAATAGAAGCATTTTTTAATATGTTTGAGAAAGCACATAAACAGAAATCACGAATATCTTTGCCTTCTATTGTATCTATTCTCCCTAAAATTATGCTTAAATCTTCTCTTAGTTTTTTGTCAGGAAACCAATATTCAATTCTTTCATTAATTGGTAGAATTGGTAAAATCTTTATTTTTGATAAAACTTTCTGTTTATTATTAAAATCAAAATATAAATTTAAATCAGATAGAACTTTATTAACTTCAGTATTTAATTTTTCTGGATTTATAGGAGTCGTTTTAACTTTAGAAATTAAATAGGCAACAGGATTTATATCGACTCCCACTGCTCTTCTCCCAGAGATCAATGACTCGATTAAAGTAGTTCCACAACCCATAAAAGGGTCACAAACAAGATCATTTGAACTTGTATTTTCTTCTATGCACCTTTTTGCTAGTTGTGGGATAAATTTAGCAGGATATTTATGAAATCCGTGTGTAGCATATGACGTATCTTTTTGAGTTAACTCCTCAAAAACCCAGCTAGAATCTTCTGCTAACTGCTGAAAAATTTCTTTTAATTCTATCTGTATATTAGGAATTGAATCTATCATTATTTTTTCTTCTATATGAAATAGTTGAGAACCATTCTTTTTTGCTAATTCATCAAATAGTAATTGCATTTTGTTTCCTCTTTAGCTTATATTATGTTCTTAACTTTATTAATCTATCTTACATCGGGCTTATCTCGCTTCTCCGTTGGAGCATTGAACATTCCTCATTTCACTGCCCCGCCCACGATTCAAATTTTATTTTGTTTATGCCCCGCGGGGGGTTGGTGTTTTTATGCATTAATGCCCCCACCGGGATTCGAACCCGGGTCCCAGCCTCGAAAGGGCTGAATCCTTGGCCTCTAGACGATAGGGGCTATCTCTTCATCACGAAGTGATGAACTTATAATCCAAAGAATTAAAGATAAATTGTTTTTAAACTTTGCGAGGATTATTGGATTATATTATTTTTGTTACTTCTTTTATTACAATTTTATTTTCTTACTTAAATCACTTACAATAAACGTATCCTTTTTTTGTCCTGATAGTGCATTTATCCAGGTAAGTACCCACAAAATTATCCAAAATGCCCATAAAATAAATGTAAACCATTTTATCATGAAATAATCTAAAATGATTATTATAAGTTGTCCTATAAATAAAATTAATCCTTGCTTTGCGTAAAACATAACATAATCATCTTTTTTCCAGATTATTATTGCTATAAGAAATCCTATGATAGTAAAAAAACTTGCAATAAATGCTTTTATTTTTTTGTCATCAATATCCTTCTTTTTTGTCATTGTAATTGATATAATATATATCTTTTGAAGGTTTATAAATATTGTTTGTAGTCTTACCAATAAGCTTTAAAACTCTTTCATATTGTCAATAATATGAGCCTGTAGCTCAGCATGGTTAGAGCACTGCTCTTATAAGGCAGGGGTCCCAGGTTCAAATCCTGGCAGGCTCATGTTCAAAAATAATTTTCTTATTGTAATATTTAAATTGTAATAATCTTTAAATACAATGCATAATAATTCTCATAATGAAAAAAGGGATGCGTAGAAAATTAGGTTTATGTTTTTTATTGATTTTATTAACAAGTATTTTCCTCGTTCATGCGCAAATTGTTAAGCCTAACAAAAAAGAGTATTTACAAGGAGATAGTGTATATGTCATGAGTACTATCAGCGCAAGTGATACATTATGCAGAGCAAATACTAATGAAAAAGTTAAGCTTTTTATAGTTTCTCATAGAGATTCGTGGGGTGGCGGAGAAGTTATTAATGATGTGAGAGACAGCCCTTCTGATGTTCCTAATACGAGATTTTCCTTAGAAAAAGTGTGGGATGGAAGTATTGCTGGAAAGTATGATTTAATAATTGATTGCAATGAAAATAATGCTTATGACAGCGGAGAACCTTTGTATGGAGAAGGATTTTCTATTATTGCAAAAAAAGCATTAGGTTCTGTATCAAAGTTTAGAGAAATGAAAGAGCTTTCATGGCAGTATGATCCAGAAGAGCTGACTCTTTACAAAGAAATGTTAAGCTTAAAAATTTCTGTTACAAATGAGGATGTTTCATTAAAAAATATAAGCTTACAGATATCTGGAGATAAAGCCTTTAATATAGAGGCACTAGAAATATATAATGATAATAACGACAAGGTTTATACACAAGATGACTCAAAAATAGGCGAGTATCAATTAGAGAACACTACTAAAAATAATATTATTATAAACATAGAGCATACTGCAAGTAAAGATAGTGACAATATTTTATTTGTTGTTATAAAATTAAAGCCAGAAACAGAAAAAGGAAATTATAATATTGAGCTTATTTCTTTGCATGGGCAAGGAAGTTTATCCAATAGTTTAATTACATTTTCTGGAACGCCTATCAAATCATCAGTTCAGATTTTAGATAAAAAAACCTGTTTAGGTAATGTGACTTTTTCACTTCCTAGTTTCGTTGGACAGGAAGAAGAAGTTAAAGCAACTGTTTCTGGTTTTAGCGGATGTGATGGTAAACAGGTTGTTATTAAAAGTGATTTTTGTTATTTTCCTTCCTCTTATGATCTAGCTTCATGCACTATCAGCGGAAGCGGCTGCGATGTAAGTTTTAAAGCTTTGAATAATGATAGTTTATACGTGTGTATAGACAAGAATAGCGATGGGGATTATTCTGATTTTAGTGAATCTAAATCTTATGAGCTAATTGTTGCTCCAAAAGAACAAATATTAGTTAACGAAACAAATAAAAGTGATGAAAATGAAACTATTAATGTTAATAGTCCTGTAACTGGCGAGATTATTAGAGAAAATAATCCAGTTAATGAATTTCTAGGCGGGACTAATGGAATAATCTTAATAGAAGTAACTTTGTTGTTAATACTTTTTGTCCTTGTTATGATTTTATTTAAATTAAAAGGTCCGGTGTCTATTTCTGAATTTGATGCTACTAATGCTATTTCCGACGAAGAAGAAACAGAAGAAAAAGAAGAGAAAAAAGAAAAGTTAAGAAGGAAATAGTTAAAAACTCTTTTTTTAGTTTTTTATGAATTTTAAGAATAAAGTTTTAAAAGTCCGAATTCCACATGTTTAGAACACATCAAAAATGTTCTCCATATGAAACATTTTTGGGGTGCTCAAAAAACTTAAAGTTTTTTGACATGTGGTAAAAAATTGCATGTGGAATTCGGAGCACACCAAAAAACTTTCAGAAGTTTTTTGGGGCGCTCAGAAATTTTCAGAAAATTTCTGATGTGATCAAAAACCATAGTAACTAAATATGCCATAGGTCTCTGACCTATGGTTTTTGACAAGTTGATAATGAAGATAATGAGCAATATAATAAAGTTACTGAATATGGATTGAGTTTAATTTGTAAATCAGCTAGCGAATAGATTAAATATGACTAGACAAGGAATAAGATTCTATATACATAATCTTATAAATGAGGGTAAAATTAAAATTATAGATAAGAATAATCCTAATTGGGTTTATGGAGTTTAATATGCTTATAGGTATTGTCGGACTTCCTAATGCAGGGAAAAGCACTTTTTTTAAAGCATGCACATTATCAGATGTTTTAATAGCCAGTTATCCTTTTGCAACTATAAAGCCAAATCATGGAATTGCTTATGTGAAAATTGATTGCATTGAAAAAGAATTTAATGTTAAATGTAATCCACAAAGAGGTTACTGCATTAATGGCAAGAGGTTTGTTCCTGTTGAGCTAATAGATGTTGCGGGATTAGTTGAAGGAGCGAGTGAAGGCAAAGGATTAGGTAATCAATTTTTGGATGATTTAACAAGCGCTGATGCTTTAATCCATGTTGTTGATATGTCTGGAGAAACTGATAAAGATGGAAGGGAAACAAAGGGATATAATCCTGTTAAGGATATAGAAATATTGGAAAAGGAATTAGATTTATGGTATTTTGGTATATTAAAGAAAGTATGGAGGACTTTTTCAAGAACAGTGCAAAATACTAAAGAAGAAATAAGTAAAGCTGTTGCACGGCAATTTTCTGGATTAAAAGTTAAGGAAGATGATATTAAGAGAGTTTTATTAACTTTAAAATATAATGAAGAAAAACCTGCTGATTGGAGTGAAGAGCAATTATTGTTTTTTGCAAATAAACTAAGACATATTTCTAAGCCTATGATTATTGCAGCTAATAAGATGGATAAAAAAGATGCAAAGAAAAATTTAGAATTATTGAGAAAAGCTTATCCTGATGTAAGAATAATTCCATGCAGTGCAGATTATGAACTTACTTTAAGAGAGGCTCATAACAAAGAGTTTATTAGTTACCTTCCTGGAGAATCTAATTTTGAAATTTTAAAAGAACTAACTGATAAACAAAAAAATGCTTTAGAAAACATTAAAGATTTTTTGAAGGAACATAACACCGGAGTTCAGGATGTTCTTAATACACTGGTATTTGACGTGTTAGAGTACCTAGCTGTTTTTCCAGCAAGTGCTAACAAGCTAGTAGATAGCAAAGGAAACCTTTTACCAGATTGCTTTTTATTAAAAAAAGGAAGCACTGCATTAGACTTTGCTTTTACTATACATAGTGATCTAGGAGAAAATTTTATAAAAGCTATTGATGCACGAACAAAAAAAGCATTAGGAAAAGAATATAAGTTAAAAAATAGAGACGCTTTAGAGATAGTTATTAGATGAAGTTAAACAAGAAGTAAAATATTTTTCTTTTAAGACAAATGTCTTAATATAGTTTAGACAGGTGTCTTAACTATGGAAAAATTTATAAAGACAAATGTCTTAATGGATTTAAGACAAAAAATTAAATTAACCAAAGTTGAAATTTTTAAGATGAGAGAAGAGGGACATATAGAAACATTAAAAGAAGTTTTGGATGAAATTGAGACAGCTTTAAAAGATGAAAGAGGATTGATTTCTCATCAGAGAAGAATAGCTTTTTCACTTTCGCTTGGAGTTGTCAATTTAATAGAATTGTACTTTCATAAACTCAGTTTGATTAAAGAAGGAGCTAAAATAAATCACAAATGGTTTAAAAGGAATAAAGAGACCCTATTAGAACATTTGCAGCAACAAATTATTTCTCCTATAAATTCTGTTGAAAATATTAATAAAATAATTGATATCGCTATTAAAATTGAAGAAAAAAGAGATGATTTGATCTATGGAGCTTCTTCTAGTGAAAAGATTATACAAAATAAAATAAATTTATTTTTTGAATTAAAGGAGATAATCGAATGGAAAATTTAAAATCTTATGCAAGTTATTTTTCAGCTTATCTTTTGAATAATCTGAAGAATATAGATAATATAGAAAAGATAATATTATTTGGAAGTGTTGCTAGAAATAGTGCTGAAAAAGATAGCGATATAGATATGTTTATTGAAATAAATAAAAAAACAAAAAGAATAGAAAATGAAATAAGAGAAGTTGTGGAAAAATTCTACAAAAGCAGAGAAGCATCGTTATTCAAAATAAAAAAAATTGATAATAAAATTAATATTAAAATAGGAAAATTAGAAGAATGGAAAGATTTAGAGAGAAGTGTAGCTTCTGACGGAATTGTTTTATATGGAAAATATGAATTAAAATCAATTCCTTCTGCCTCAAAACACTACATAGTAATATTTTGGGAGAAAATTGGTAAAAACAGAGGAGCATTTTTAAATAAAATTTATGGTTTTAAAATTAAAGGAAAAAATTATGAAGGATCAATTTCAAAATTTTCAGGAAAAAAATTAGGAAAAAGTTGTATAATGATACCTATTAATTATAAAAAAGAGATTTTTAAACTATTAAGAGAACATCAAGTAAGTGCAAAATCTATAGAAGTTTTTGTGTGAGCTAGGAGTTTCAATTATTGATTCTTTAAATATCTGTTTCTACTTCACATCCTCTAATAAGTTCTAATTTAGAGTTTGTTCCTTCGGGTATATAGATGATATGCCTGTCTTGATACTCTCTCGGAGATTCTATATAAGCTAAATGAGCCGGAATTATTCTAAAGGCAATATGTCTTTCTTCAATAATTTGTTTGAGAGGCGGAGTTGTATGACTTTTTTCCTGACTTCCAAAAGAAGAATTGTGATACATTGCCAATGGCTCAAAACCTTCTTCAATTAATTTTTTGTGTAAATCACTGAATTTCATATAAAAACACGATTTATTAACTATATAAGCCTATCTTTCAACTCAATCATTCTTATAAACTCCTTTTTCCTCAAGTTTCAAAAAGAAAATGGTATATCATGTTGTAGAATCTCAGCAGTTTGATCCTGAAACATTGCAATATTTATTTAAAAGAGCTGATGAATTAAGAGAAACTCCTGAGCTTTGTTTGAAGGGAAAAATTCTTACTTCGTTATTCTATGAATCTAGCACAAGAACAAGATTAAGTTTTGAATCTGCTATGATAAGATTGGGAGGCATGGTTATAGGAACTGAAAACGCAAGGGAATTTTCGTCTGTTGCAAAAGGAGAGTCTCTTGAAGACAGTGTGAGGGTTATTTCTAGTTATTGTGATGTTATTGTTTTAAGGCATGATGAAGATGGTGCTGCTAAAAGAGCTGCGGAAGCTTGTGATATGGTTCCTATAATTAATGGGGGAGATGGGAAAGGACAACATCCGACTCAAGCATTATTAGATGTTTATACAATTTACAGAGAATTTGGAAAGCTAGACAATTTAAAAATGGCAATGGTTGGAGATTTAGCTAATGGAAGAACTGTAAGAAGTTTATGTTATTTGCTTGGAAAATTTGATGATATTAAGATTATTTTTGTTTCTCCAGATCATCTTAAAATGAAAGAGGACATCAGAGATTATCTTGATAAAAAAAGAATTATCTTCAGAGAAGAAGAGGATTTAAATAAAGTTCTTTCAGAAGTAGATGTAGTTTACATGACGAGAATACAGAGAGAAAGAATGAGTGATAAGGATTATGAAAAAGCTAAGGGAAAATTTATTATTAATGTTGGTAACTTTCATTTAATAAGAAAAGATGCTCGAATCTTTCATCCTTTGCCTCATGTTGAAGAAATAGATCTTCCTATTAACATTGAAAATAACGATAAAAGAGTTGCTTATTTTAGGCAGGCTGAAAATGGCTTATATGTTAGAATGGCTTTGTTAGACTTTGTGATTAATAGTAATTGACTTTTTATAATAATAATCAATTTAATTCATTATTAAAATTAATAGAACTTGACATTAAAGATGGAGAGTAAATAAGTTAAACTCGCGAGTTAACTTAAAACTTAAAAGCATTTAAAAATTACTTTTACTTTTTAATTTTATGAACAATTTCCATAAGTCCTTTAACATTTTCTCTTATTATTTTTCTTTGAGTATCCCCATTTTTAAAATAACTTCCGACAATTGCGCCATCTGCAATTTTTAATTGATGATAGACATTGTTTATATTAACTCCGGCTCCAACAACCAACGGGAAATTTCTTAGAACTGATTTAAAGTCTTTTAATTTTTGCAAAGGTGTTTCAATGCCTGTTCCTTCACCGGTTGTAACAATAGCATCACAATGTCTTATGCCAAAATCAATATCTTCCTCTAATGATTTTCCAGTTGGCATTATATACTTAAATCTAATTCCTCCAAACACTACTATTTCTGGATAGTGTTCTCGCAATCTTTCATATAACTTTGTATCTAAATTATTTGATTGAACGCTATCAAATTGAATGAAACGAGCCCCATATTTTTGAGCAAGGTTAAAAGAAGAATAAGGATTAGCTAGTACATTTACTCCTCTCACGATTTTGAAGTTAGGGCTATTGCTTGCTTTTAATACTCTTTCTATATCATCTTCATTACCATGATAATCTTCAATTATTGCTCCATCAACTCCTTCTTCTTCATACAGTCTAAGTTCTTCTAATGCTCTTTCAACTACATTATTAATTTTGCCCGCTAAGTGTATCATACCTATGATTGGCCTTTGATTTTGGAATATTTTACGTAAATCCATAATTTAGCAATTTTTTTTACTATTTAAGTTTTTATATCAATAATCCAATGAATCAACAAACTCTTCAACAAAAAAACAGATATGATTTTTTGGTATCATATCTTGAATTGATTGAGGAATCAACCAATTCTGCCCTTTAA
>JAGVWY010000075.1 GCA_018304055.1 Candidatus Pacearchaeota archaeon | reverse complement strand
CGACCACGGATAGGTGTATGTCGTATGTTTTACAAAACAATAAAGATTAAATATGAAATAAACTTTATGGTTTAGAATTCTTATAGGTGGTTTACTATAAATCCTAGATTCCATCAAATTTCTTATAGGATGATTAATGGTTGGAGGTATTATTTTTAATGCTCTTGAGATTTTTTCTAAATCTACTGGCGAAGATATAACTAAAAAAGATGAATCAAAAAAGAAATTACAAGCAAAGAGCAAAAAAACAAAAATTCTAATTGTCAGCGAAAATAATATACTCCGACGGAAAAAATTATTTATTATCCAGAAAATCGAAAAAATAAAAACATTTAAATACAATGGTTTCAATATAATAGTATATTTTTTACAGGATAAAGGAGGTGAAAGAAATGGCAGCTAAGAAAAAAGCTAAGAAAAAGAAAAAAAGATAATTAAAATTTATTTTTATTTTTTTTATTTATATTTCATTTATCTAATTCTTCTAAATATTCCCTAACTCTTTTAATTATCGAAGGTATCACAAATTTTTCAATGTTATTTTCAAATATTTCTTTTAAAGAAAGATGCTCTGTTAAATAATAATTGTTATTTGTTTTTTCAATTATCAAAGCATCTCTTAATCTTTTTAATTGCCTCCTTATATTTGATTCTGCCAATCCTTTTGTATCCAAACTGTATTCTTTCCTTATTTTCTCAACCCTTATTCCAATATCATCACTGGTTAATTTCTCTTTATTTTTGTTTGCTTCAATTAGAATCATTAAAATATCAACGATAACATCTCTGGAATCTCCTAACTGCAATAATCCAAGGGATAAACAAATCTTTCTTATCAACTCTCTTTTTTCTAATCCTATAGGTTTTTCATATTTCCTTAATGTAATTTCGTTTAAAGGAATATCTTTCATTTTTTATCTATTCTTTAACCAGATTTTTTAAATAAATTTAGAGTTAATGTTGATAATACAAATGCCAATGATGGTACAATTGAATTAACAAACGGCCTAGGCAATTCAGCAAAGTAAAAGAATATTACAATTACAATGTATGTGAGAATTGCAATTAATACTTTTCTTGTAAAGCTAGTTTCCCACAATTTGTCAAGTTCAACTCTTTTATTTCTATTCTTAATATCTTCAATCTCTTTTTTTAAAATTGATACTTGCATCTTATTGAATAAAGAATATATAAACTTATAAATCTAACTTAATGTTTTGTATAATGGAACTTGTTGCTTTTTTAGGTGTGGGAAAAGGAACCTGGGGGCAAATAGCCGGGGTAATGAATCATGGAGACTGGGAAAATATAATTATTCTTGGAGATTCTTTTGCAAAACAGTTTAACATAAAAAAAGATTTCGAGTTCATAGAGGTTTCCTCAAAAACTATAATAGAATTAAGAGATGAAATTCTGAAAAAATTAAAAGGAAGAATTAATGGAACAGAAGTTGCTTTAAGTATTGCAAGCGGAGATGGAAAAGAGCATATGGCATTGATATCCGCCTTACTTTCATTGCCTGTTGGAATACGATTTGTTGTCCTTACTAAAGACGGATTGGTGTTTATGTAAATCTTTCTTCTTCAAAAAACAATTAGAAAATTGATGCAGTTATTTCACATAACCTCTAATAATCTCTTTTAATTCAGATAATCTTTTTGTTCTAGCAAAATCTAATTCCAATCTTGTATGAGCACTTTGTGCGGATATATATTCTGCAGCTGCCTCTGCACCAGAAACATCAAAACACTTACGATACGCCTCAAGATGATCTTCTTTACTCGAACTAGAAGTATTTTTTTCTTGTTCAAATCTTTCTATATTCTCAACAACTAGTCTTACTTTTTCATACCTTTTTCCATCTTCAGTATCTAACCATGCTTTGTATCCCTGAAAATTTTCTGGACAAGATTTACACAATACATTTAATATTTTACTCAAATAAGGTAATGCTTCAGAATAATCTCCTCTTACTATTAATCCTCTCGCAAGATCATCTAATTTACCAATATCAGTTTCCTCATCTGTCGAATCAATACTCATTTTTTTATATAGTTATTCAGATACAAGAATTTCATTCTTTAAAATAAGGAAATTCCCGTCCCAAAATTTTTTTATATTATCACAAGGAATTTTTGATATTTAAAATTTATTTTAATAGACAATATAAATGAACAAGTAATTGATTATCGCTTTTTCTTCAAAAAATCTTCCAAATTTTCAATAAATACGGGAAATAAAGAAGTCGCTTTATCAAGAATTTTAGCTCTTCTCCCAATAATAACCTCTCTTTTATTTTTAATAACTCCTTTATAAATTTCCTCTGCAACATATCTAGAGGAAAGAAGACGTTGAGCTGGATGATCCTCCTTATAATTTTTATAACCAGCATTTTCAAAAAATTTAGTGTCAATTGCAGGAGGGCAGACAACCATAACTCTTATAGGATAATTATAAAATTTGAATTCTCTCCTTAAACTATTTGAAAAACCAATCAATCCAAATTTAGAAGCAGAATAAATTGTTAAGTTTTTCCATGTTCTTTTTCCAGCCACACTTGAAATATTAACAATAGTTCCTCCTCTTTCTTTCATCAAAGGAATAATCTCCCTGCATAATATAATTGGAGCTAGTAAATTAATAGAAAGTAGGTCATTAATCTCATTATCATTAATAGATTCAAGTTTTTTAAACAATCCTATACCAGCGTTATTTATAAAAACATCAAGTTCTCCTATTTCTTTTTCTATATTTTTTATTAATGAAGAAATTTTTTTTATATTCGTTAAATCAAATTTAATAAAAACGTGTTCCTTTCCTATTAATTCCTGCAATTTCTTTAATCCATCAATTTTTCTTCCTAAAGCAATTATTCTATATCCTTTTTCAGCAAACAAAATTGCAGTTTCAAATCCTATACCACTAGTTGCTCCAGTAATCAAAATTTTTTTTTGCATGTTCTATAACCATTTTAAAAAATAGCAATAATCCATCCGGCCATTATCAAAACCAGTACAACAAGGATAAAATATGTCGCAAATTTAAATGATTTTTGAGCTATTTTCTCATTTCCAGTAATGCTCCAAACAGTAAGCATAAACATCCTGCCTCCATCAAAAATTCCCATTGGAAGCATATTGATTAAAGCAACACTAAAATTTATAATAGCCAGCCACCATATGAGGTTATAAATAAACAATATCAAATCTCCATTAAATTTAGCTTCATAATGAGTCGCAGGTTTCTTGAAAAAATTAAAAGTGTCTGTTATTTGTCCTAATACACTTTCTCTAGTGCTTAGATAACCTATACCAATGACTGCTCTTCCTTTTTCATATGGATCTTCTGCTAAAACAACCTCATATTTCAATGTCTCTCTCTTTCCTTCAGTTGTGTCAATAGTAGTAATTTTAACAACATCTCCAGGCTTATACATTTTCATAACCTCTGTTAAATCTTCGTAATCTTCTATTTTATTTTCATTTATAGCAACTATAGAGCCTCTTAATCCAACATTAATAGCAGGAAGATCCTCGTACAACAAAATTTTATTATTATCTAGTTGAAGTTTTAATTTATCCACAGTTATATAATAAGTTTTATTGTTGGCAATAACTTTTGTTAGATTAATTGATTTTCCATTGCTTCCCAGAACAAGGTCATTAGTTATATTATTATCCTCTATTAATCTTAAAATTCCTTCTCGTGAACTATCTGTAATAATTTTTCCATCTATAGCTTCTATATTTTTAATAGGAACTTCTCCGATTGTATAAGTATTAAACAAAGCTCCAGAAGGTAAGTATGCAGTTACAAATACTAAAGACATTAACAAGAAAAAAATTAAAGCCAATATTAGATTAGTGAAAACTCCTGCAGATAAAATTGCTATTTGTTGATATTTTGGTTTTTTAACCATTTGATGTTCATCAGGCTCGACAAAGGCTGCTAAAAATGGACCTAAAAATCCAAATCCTGTAGTGAGGATTTTTACATTATATCTTCTAGCAACAATGCCATGAGCAAATTCATAAGAAAATCTATGTTAAAAGCTTCAGGAAGATAAGGAATTAAAGGCATTAATGGAGGTATTTTTATAGCCTTAACAATTTCAGGTACAAACAAATAAATGTAGATAAGTTTATAGAATAAATAAACCATTGAAGCCATTAATAAATATCCAGATATAATTGCTAAAAAAGCAAAAAAACTAATTGCTTTCTTGTATTTTTCACCGACGTAATCAATGAATCTTATACCTACTTGAGTTCTGTATAAATATAACAATCCTTCTTTCTTCAGATTTTTTCTTCTTTTATAAAGAAATATTCCAACAGCAAGGCTAAATGCTACTAAAAATATTATATCATAAATGTAAAAGCTCATTTTTATTTCTCTATAACTAAACAAAAGTTCATTTATAAATATTAACTATAAAGATTGAGTTCTTAATTATCAATTAATCCTAGAATATTCATTTAAAATTAATTTGTTCTCATTAGCAACGTTATCAAAAATAATCCATTGATTTGTTGAATTAAAGTTTAAAGTAACATTTGTTAAATTTAAAGTTCCACCTGAACTAATAGTAAGATTACCACTAATATTAAAACCAGTGTTAGAATGCTGACAATAAGAAGTTATCTCCCAGTTTCCACCTTGATAATTGCATTCAGGTGACGGATCATAGCTAATTCCATTTCCATTATTATATAAATCCTGAATTTCTGATGGAGTTAGATATCTATCCCACCATCCAATTTCATCAAGAGTAAAGTTAGCTGAATTTCCACTGCCAAAAGTCCTCTGTCCAAATTCAAGAGCATCAGTGTTTTCAGTCGTTGTTATAGAAACAGAGGCATCTGAAGTTAATATTGTTCCATTTAGCCAAATAGTTGCATTCCCATTTCCATCATTTGTCCATTGAATAACCCAATGTTGCCATACATTAGCAATTAATCCAGAAGAAAGATATTGAAATTGTAATGCAGGTCCATCAGAATAACATTGAATTCTAGTGTTTCCCTCGTATCTTAACATACATTCAGGATCATTTGAGGTAAGATCGTCGGCTGCCCAGTAATAACTGGTATCAACTAAAGAGTTTGAATATGTCCAAAAAGATAAAGTAACATTATCTGTTGTTGTATTAAAGAGATTTGTATTTAAATCTAAAGAATCATCAGTAGTAGTCATAGCATATCCATTGCTTATAATTCCTGATTGCCCAACCTGTCCGCCAGTAAACGTAGCATTAGGATTTCCATCAACACTATCTAAGGCTAGAGTTCCAGAAGTTTCATTCAATCTATAATATGCTCTTAATCCATTATTTAATCCTTCTGTCCAAACAGCCCATTGTTCTAGTTTATTAGTATCTCCAAAATAACTTGGAATCCATTCAACATTATCTCCTGGTTGAACATCAGTAAATTTATAGGAATGTAATCATGGGTTGTTACGTTATTATATTTTATAATTTCAGTCGTGCATTTCTGGGCAGTTCCATTTTTCTCAATAATGTTAGAACAAGTAATTTCAGTTACAGGATAATTATAACTTCCTGTTTCAACTCGCAATCTATATTCAACAGGTCTATTAAATTCATTCATGCTTTCTTTTATATTATACAAATAAATCTTAGTAAATATATTATCAAACGTATAGTTTTTATCTAATATTGTAAAATGAATTTCAGCTACTTTTTGCTTAATCCCAGGTCCTCTATCAATTACCTTATAAACTAAAGGAGTGATAAGATTTGCTCTCATAATTTCTATGTTATTCTCATCTTTAATCACTACCTCTTTATTAGTTGTTTCATAACTCATTAAGACACTACTTAAAAAAAAGTTATTTTCAGAGATAACATTTGAATAAGCTGATGATTGCTCAGAAATAATAATTCCTAGGACTAATCCACTAATTATCAAAAATATCCATAAAAAATGTATGTTTCTCATGTTACTTTTACCATAAATTTGCTTCCAGAAAACTTGAAAGTTGTTGATCCATTAGTTGATTTAACTTCATATAAATCATTTGCTCTGCTTTCATTCCAGCTCACATTTCCAACTCCAGTTAACTCACTTCCATCTCCATAAATTTTTCCAGTAAAATTAATATCTCCAATAACTGTTAAATTATGTCCTGGGTTTGATATTCCTATCCCAACATTTTTAGTTGAAGCGTTAACAAATAGAATGTTACTCACATTCAAACCGCTATCTGTTTCAACATTCCCATTTGTAACAAAAACATTTCCTGCAATAGCAAACCCTATTAAAACCGAAGAAATAAAAATAAACAAAGATAGAAGATTATATTTAATCAGATTTTTCCACTCTCTTTTTTCCATGTTTTTATGAAGTGTTTGCATTTTTTAAATGTATGTTTTTTTAATCATAAATTAACATTCTCAAATAATCTTCCAACAAGACATAAATCTCCGGTTCCATCAATATAGGATGTATAGCCTGTTGAGTTCGAGATTATAAATGCCCCCTCTGAAGGAGCATTGCAGTTAGTAGATTGATCTGAACAATCGCCTTGTATAATACAAAGATCTCCTGTTGTATTAACAAATCCAACATAATCTAAAGAACTGTTTCTAAAAATCAGGCTTCCATCTCCCGGATTATTACAAGTTCCACCAGAGAAACATTGTCCTTCTAATGCAATATTCCCTTCACTGCCCAGCCATGCAACTATATTTCCAGAATTATCTTTGTGGTAAAATTTGTGAGTGTCGTTGGGAAGAACAAAATTACAAGTAGAATTACAATCTCCAGTTCCTGCAACAACTCCGTTACATAAACTATCAGCAGTACATCCAGAGGCAAAGGAAGAACTCCTACAAATAGTATCTCCCCTATCTTCTCCTTCACAAACAGACGAGCACCTATCTACAAAATAAGTTTCACCACCAGTATCACAGCTTGAATAATTATCTCCTATTTGTCTTTCATCACATTCTACAATACCTAAATTAGTTGAAACTTCACAATAAGAAGATTCTTCACCATCAAAATAAGTGTTATTAGGCGTGAAACACCATCTATCATCATCTAAACCAATATTATCATTATCACAATAATTTGAAGCACACTGAGAATTTGATGTACAATTCTGACCGTCGGGTTTTCCACTAACACAACTCCACTGATCCCATGTTCCTGTTTTATTGCAATAATTATTCCCTGAACAATCATTATCCGAGAAACAATTCAAAACATAAATGGAATTATTTTCTCCATAATTTGGAATAAAACTATTGAATTCAGGAGTCCATGTAGTACACCAATAACTAGCAGTCGTATTCCAAGATAGTGCCATCTCTATATCTGCTACATTTGGAGCAGTTGTTGCAATTAAGGTTCCTTCTAAATTAGGCCAGTCATCTAACTCATAATTATTATCACATCCAAATTCAGTACAGGTCTCATTAATACTCTCATTATAATAGAGAAATTTTGTTGTAACCCCTTTAATACCAATTGTATAATTATTTATAACATAAGGATCAGACGAATCATTTACAGCGCCCCATCTAATGTTGTTAACATTTTCATACCAGTTAACTGCTATAGCTGATGTACAATCTTCAAAAGAGCTATTGTAACAATATTCATATCCAGTTTCATTACATGCTGATACAGCGGCTTGTGGTTGAAGAGAGTCTAGTGCAGCAAGTACATTAATCCTTTTCCAACCTTGAATATCCGTACCAGTCTCTTGAAATTTGGCAAGAAGTTCATCGGGAGTCAATGTAGGAT
>JAGVWY010000069.1 GCA_018304055.1 Candidatus Pacearchaeota archaeon | reverse complement strand
TGCTGTGTTGCACAACTCCATATAATTAACACAACTCTCGCTATTTTTTAACAATTAAGTAACTCCTTGAAGAAGATTATAAGCCCAATATTTCACTTTTGCTTCATGATACATATTTCTTTTCTTTGTTGCTGATACAGAGTCGCCAAATATTCTCGTTACAGCAGAAAATATGCCTTCTGTAATAGGCCATCTTTGTCCATATTGTTTTTCCCTGGACCATTCTTTATACGGCATGCTTTTGTAAATTCTTACTTCTTGTTTTCTTCTGGGCGATTTCGTTCTTGTTGAGCAATCATCACGAAGTTTTATCCCTGTTGGAATGCCATATTTCTCGCATAAGTTAAATGTATCCTGATTATCGTGTAATCCATCTCCGAGAAACTGTCCAATGTGCTCATGATTTTTTCTTACCATTCCCCTCGTCGCCGCTCTTTCATCAAGAGCTTCATTTGCAACACGAATATCAATAACATACTTCTTTTCTTTTGAGTTTTTTACACCCATAATTACCACTTTAATCCAACCTTTCTTCACTCTCCATTGTTCTCTCATCCATCCACCCCTTTTGCTAGATTTTTCTCCACTTCCATCTGCTCCAACGAGCAAATAATCTTTCATATCTTCTTCAAGCACTTTAAATTCAATATCTAAAGCATTATACCGACGACAAATTTGTGAAAAATTAATTACTGGAAAGTTATTGTGGGTTTCAGATAGCCAACGCATAAATCCTCCTAATGCCCTAAAATCAAATTTGCAATGCAATACTGCAAGAAACTTTATCATTGATTCAGGATAAAGGTAAGGCTGTCCTACTTTACCAGCGTTCATTCTTTCCAATTCATCATTCCAAAAAAGCAAGAATTCGGGATTAAAGTAAAAGTAACCTCTCATAACATATTTCTCGTTAGTTTCCTTCCAATCCCGGTTATCAATGTACCTCTTTTTCTTTGACATATTACTGAAATATTTATATCAGTAACAATATTTATATATTATTGTGGTCTACTATATAAATGAATTCGATAATTGTTAGTTATACTCTTGAGAAGTCTAAACCTCATCAAAGGCTTATGATCCATCGGCTTCTCTACGGCTATGACGACCTGTCCAATAATGGGGCGTACCGATACAAGAGAAAAGGTTTAATTGAAATATATTCTGGAAAAAAAATTAATAGAGGAGTATTCATCGTGCCTACCTATAAAATTTAAGGACAAAATAATACCATTACTTAAGAAAAATAATGCGAAATTAGAGATTATACCTGTTAAATTGCCTTAATCATGCAACACAGCAGGTTACGAAGAAGTTTTAAAACTGCGGCCAATGTTTATTCTACTGCTTCCCAATATACTCAGATTTTAGAAGGAATAGAAAGGGAACAAAGAGGGATACCAAAAAAACTCTTAACTGATTATACTAGAAATATAGAAAATGTACTTAAAGTATTGGGCGAAAGTGATGATCCTAATGTTAGATATATGTTTATTTTAACTCATAGTATGCTGACAGGGCTTTGCAATACAAGTTAGAATTTTAAATAATTTTTATTATACTGGTCTCTACCGCGAACGATATGCCTATGACAGTTATCAAAATTAACAAACGAAAGACTTAAAATCTCCTTTATTTCTTTAATCTAATGCAAAAACAAAATGAACCACAACATGTTGCTATAATTTTAGATGGAAACAGAAGATTTGCTAAAAGATTAATGCAAGAGCCATGGAAAGGACATGAATATGGAAAGAAAAAAGTTGAGGAATTATCAAATTATGCAAAAGATATTGGCATAAAAGAACTAACATTTTATGCATTGTCTTCTGAAAATATTAAAAATAGGCCTAAAAAAGAATTGGAGTTTTTATTTAAGCTATTCAAAGAAAGTTTTAAAGAAATAGATAATAATAAACTCATGGAAAACAAAATTAAAATACAATTTATAGGAGACTTAGAATTATTGCCTGATGATCTTGCTGATTTGTGTTTTAAGCTGGAAGAGAAAACAAAAAAAAATAATAAGTTCAAGATTAATTTTGCCATAGCTTATGGAGGAAGGCAAGAGCTTATTAAAGCAGTAAGAAAAATAATTGAAGAGGGTATTAATTTTGAGGAAATTAATGAAGAAGTTATTGAAGAATACTTGTATTTAAAAGACGAACCAGACCTTATCATAAGAACAGGAGGAGAAAAAAGAACTAGTAATTTTTTAGTGTGGCAAAGCATTTATTCAGAATGGTTCTTCTTAGATAAGATGTGGCCTGAATTTGAAAAAGAAGATTTAATTAAATGCATTGAAGAATTTAAAACAAGAAAAAGGAAGTTTGGGGGGTGAAAATTAAACTTATAGTAAATTTAACATTTCAATTCATTTCTGGAATTTATTAATAAGTATTTTTTGGATTTTTTGAAATTAATTATTTAGTTAAAGTTTTATTTGATATAGAGATTAAACGATATAAATCGTTATAAATATCCCCCTCCCAAAAATATTGGATGAAATTAATCATTAATGAATTTGGCACTAATCTCTCTAAAAAAGAAAACCGTTTCGTTGTTAGAACAAATGGATTAAGGAATGCAACTTCACATCACCTTTAAATAATTCCTCTTTTTATCTTATTTATGGTTACTATAAATTTCATTCCCATAGATTATGATTATTTTGATTATAAAGGAAAAAACTATGCAAAGATATTTGGGAGAGACGATAAGGGAAAAAGAATTTGTTTAATTGATAGCTGCGATGTATTTTTCTGGGCAATATTAAAAGATAAAATATCTGAGAAAAAAGCCGAAGAATTATGCGAGAGAATAGAAAAGATAAAAGTCAAGAGTGCGGGAAGAGAAACAAGAGTCTTAAAAACCGAAGTTCATCATAAAAAATTTTTAGGTAGAGATGTTAAAGCCATAAAAATATTCATTGATAATTATAAAGATGCGCATGATATAGCAGATAAATTAAATTTCCATGAAATAGATAAAAGGAGAGAGTATGATTTAAGTTATATAACAAAATATATATTAGAGAAAAAATTAAGACCTTTAACCTGGTACAGTATTGAAGGGGATATTATAGTAGCAGATGATTTTGCCGGAATTAATAATATAGAAGTTGAGATTGCTCTAAAAGTTGAAAAAATTTCAGAGTTGGAAAATCAGCCTATCTTTAAACCTAAAATTCTCGCATATGACATTGAGACAGATGAATTTGAGATTGGCAAAGGTCAGCTTTTAATGATAAGTCTAGTCGGAGAAAATTTCAAGAAAGTGTTAACATGGAAAAAAAATTCCTCAAAAGATCACATCATTCATTGCAAAGATGAAACAGATATGATTGAAAAATTTGTCAAAGAAGTTAAGAAATATGACCCAGATATTTTAACAGGATATTTTTCTGATGGCTTTGATTTGCCTTATTTAAGGACAAGAGCAGAAAAAAACAATATGAAATTAAACTTAGGATTAGATAATTCTCAGCCAGTATTCACCAGAGGAAGAATATTAACTGGGAAAATAAAGGGCATTGTTCACATTGACCTTTTTAGATTTGTAAAAGTTGTCTATTCTCAATACTTACAATCAGAAACTCTCTCTTTAAATGAGGTTGCTTCAGAACTTTTAGGAGAGAGAAAAATTGAATGGGATTTTAAACATTCTTCAAAAATTCATGAGCATGAATGGGAACATTATTACGAGTACAATCTACAAGATTCAATATTAACTTATAAGTTGATGGGAAAATTATGGCCTGATTTTTTAGAGTTCACGAAAGTTATTCAAGAGCCTTTGTTTAATATTTCAAGAGATTCTATGTCTAGCCAAGTTGAAAATTATATTATTCATCATATTGAAAAATTTAATGAGATTATAGAAAAAAGGCCACATTATGATGAAATTGGTGAGAGAAGAGAAGAGGAAAAGTATGAAGGTGCTTTTGTTTTCCAGCCTATCCCAGGATTATATGAAAATGTTGTTTTTTTTGATTTCACCAGCATGTACGGAAGCGTTATTGTTTCTTATAACCTGTCAAAATCAACTTATTTAGAAAAAAAAGAAAAAGAAAGAATAAGTAAATCATCTAAAGATGATTTAAGCTACATTGAAGTGGATATAACTGAAAAAAAAGTTTATTTTTCAAAAAAAATTGGATTTTTTTCACAGATGCTTAGCGAGATAATAGAGAAAAGAAAAGAATATAAAAAAGAGTTAAATAAAAACCCTAACCCTATTATAAAGGCAAGAAGCAATGCATTTAAACTATTGACTAATGCTGCTTACGGCTATCAAGGATTTTTTGGAGCCAGGTACTATTGCAGGGAAGCAGCTGCTGCAACTGCTGCTCTTGCTAGAAAATCAATAAAAGAAACAATTGAGCTAATAAAAAAACATGGTTTTAAAATAGTTTACAGCGATACAGATTCAATTGCTCTTCTTAAAGGAAAAAGCTCAAAACAAGAGGTTTTAGAGGTACTAGACAAAATAAATAAAAATCTTCCAGGAATCATGGAATTAGATTTAGAAGGATTTTACAAAAGAGGAATTTGGGTGACAAAAAGGACTGGGGATATTGGAGCGAAGAAAAAATATGCATTAATAGACGAGGAAAATAAATTAAAGATTAGAGGATTTGAAACTGTACGAAGAGACTGGTGCAATCTGGCTCGGGAAACACAAAATAAAATCCTTGAATTCATTTTAAAAAACGGAAACGAACAAAAAGCTCTTGAATATCTTAAAGAAATAATCACCAGATTGAAGAATAGGAAAATAGAACTTAAAGAATTGATTATAAAAACGCAGTTAAAAAAAACAATTGAAGAATATAAAGCAATAAGCCCGCATGTCATTATCGCAAAAAAAATGAAAGAGAAAGGGCTTCCTGTTAAAATAGGCATGGTAATTGAATATTATATTAGTGAAGACAATAAAGGGAAAAAATCGTTAGTGAGGGAACGAGCGAAATTGCCTGATGAAAAAGGAAAATATGATATTGAATACTATTTGAAAAATCAAATTCTTCCTGCTGTTGAAAATATTTTAGAAGTTTTTAAAGTTAATGTACATACTTTATTAGATGGAAAAAAACAGATGAGTTTGGGGGAATTTTGATAACTAGACAATAAAATAATATGGAAGATGATACTGATTATGGAAAAGATATGACTCTTGAAGAATTAGAAGAAAAGAATTGTGAGAGATGTATATAGATACCCTAATGAACAAGGATTTGAATTATTAAGCTGCGGGAAGAAAGAGGGGTTTAGAGAGTGGAAAGGATGATTACAAAATAATACTCCTTTATCTATTTTATCCGTTTAAGGTCTCAGGGTAGCGTAACTTTTTTTGTTGAAACTCCCTTTTTACTTATCTTATCTCATCAGATGATTTGTCAGTCTCTCGCCGAAGTACACTCCCATCTGACTG
>JAGVWY010000019.1:6414-51515 GCA_018304055.1 Candidatus Pacearchaeota archaeon | reverse complement strand
CCTATACTTAATAACCTCTCCCTCGTTAAGTATAACTTTGTTTCCATTTTGAAGTAAAGCTGTAACATTATTTTTAATATCATTTGTTAACAAAGCACAATTATCAGTCACACACGCCCCATCTTTGCAGCCGTTGGGGCATTTGATTAATTCATCTGCATCAGCATCAATAACGTTCCCCTTTTCGTCCATCAAACAATAGGCTTCTTCAACATAACAGTTATTTCCAGAACAACTATCAACACCCTGCCACCCGTTAGGTTTTCCATTATCATCATAACCTAAAACTAACGCGCATGCATCTTCATGTTTTAATTCAAAAGAACCAGATTTGAAATATGTCCAACCATAAATGTTAGGATTAAATCCACCATCACTATCGGTGCAGGTAGCAGATGTTGGACAACTTTTAAGTGTAACTTTTATAGTTGCAGAGGTATCGGTAGCAGATATTAATTCAAATTTATAAACAGCATTATTCAAAGTAATTTCTTTAGTTGGATAAGAACTATTCAAATCAAATAAGTAATTGCCCGTCTTTATAGTTGTAGATAACCATGAATTTGTCTCATCAGCATTATTTACATAAACAGTTAATCCATTAATAATTTTTGATGATCCTTCATTAATTTCTTTTGTTTCAGAAGCTACTACAACACATTCATCACTTTTAACACATGCTCAGTTATATATGAACTAGTACTAGTGTAACTTTTGTCTGCATAAACACAAACAGCTTCATACAAAGTTTTTCCATCAGAACCACAATAATCAAAACTTTCTCCTTTTCCTGAGTCATGTACAGAAGATTTAACATGAAAGGTAATTCCATCAACATCATAACAGTTTGATTGAAGAAATGTATCATTCCCGTTCACACAAATAACTGGTTGATTTTCATCAGGCACAATCTTCCTTCCATCAGGCAATATAATAGTAGTAGAAAGCTGAATATTGTAAGTTAAAACATCTTTATTTTTCATAGGAACATAATATTTATGTCCAGGTTTTATAGTTGTAAATAATCTATCTTTATAATAAGAGTGAGTAATATATCGTGCATATATTCCATTTGGATTAAACCAAAACGTTCGGCTATTATAATCATATACATAATTAACGTTATCTAAAATACTGGCAAAGGCTTCTGTTATAGGAAGTTCCCCGATATCATTAGTCCAAACAAGAATGTTAAAACCTTTATCAAGAACAACGCCTTGTTTTAATTGAAGCGCAGTTAGAGGACTGCCATAAATTGCTTTTCCAGTCAGAGCTTTCTCGCTTGGAATTAAATTTTTAGGATCATTTCTTCCAGCACTATAAAAATACAACAAAAGAACAACTAAAATAAAAGTAACAAAACCTATTATCTTCCAGGAACTTTTCTGAGAATCCTTATTATAATTACTAAACGAAATTTTCTTATTCACACTCTTTTTCATTGTATAATTAGAAAATCAGGCTTTATAAATGTTTTTTTTTGATTTTTTATCGAGGATAAAAAATTTTCAATTTTACAAATTTTTGATTTAAGAGGGCATTCCACCATCTTCAGGAATAAAAATTTCAGGTTCATTTTCAGGATTTAATAAAATAGTATCATTCCTGCAATCTCCTCTCATGCTTTCATTTTTAATCTTAAAACAATAAGATTCATTACTATTAATATTACTATTAATTAAAGCAGATTCATAATAACAATTATCTTTTAAGTTATCCATTTGCTCACAAATATCTTCATCATTCTGTAAAATACTAAGACATTCTTCTGAAAAAGAATTTTCTTGTAAACAGGTTCGCAAGATTATATCATTAATATTTAAATCATCTTCCCCAATCTGTGATAAATCCTCACTATCTTCTTTAAATTCTAAAATCTCGCTCCCATTGTTAAAACCCACATTTTCCTGATTATTTTCAGAAGGAATTTCTAAAAAAAGTTTTGCTACAATAATCCCGATAACAATTAAAACAACAAAAATTGAAATAAAAAGAAATATTCTCAAAATTCTTCTTTTGTTATCATTATTCTCAAGAGGTTCTTCTTCGCTATAATCTTCCATGGTATTTTAGATTCTTTTCAAACTGAATCAGATTAAAATTATTTTAATAAAGGATATTAAAAACAATGCCCAAAGCAACCAAGAGTAAAACTAGAATAATTAGAGCTAATACTTTCCAAAAAGAAAATTTTTTAATTTTTTCATTCTTCTGTTTTTTTTCAGAATACTTCTTTTTTTTCATGATATAATAAAAAAAGGTTTGTTTATATATCTTCCTAATGCTGTTTTGCGTTTTACATGAGGAACTTTGGTGGTTTATGGAGGATTTAAAAAAAGTTCAGTTCGGAAACTTTCGCAGTATTTTACACATAAAATGCAAAAGTTTACTGATAATCACTTTTCCACTTGCTAATATAAATTAAAACAATAACAGCTAGGATAGTTATTATTATTGCTGACAAAAATTGAATATACACCTCTTGACCTGTTAAACTCAATCTTTCAATTAACTTATTAACCAAACCTTCTATAGGCGTTCTCCAAGACAAAGCTATCAAAAATGCAAACGCTGCAGTAATACCAATTACTGCCTGATTCTTAAATTCTTCCCGAAATTTTCTAGTAGATTCAATAGTTCCATAATATAACTTTTCATGTGATCTCCTTTCAACTTCTTTCCCAACTCTTTTCTCTATTTCTTTATCTACTTCTTCTTTTATTTCTTTCTCAATTTTTTTGTTCATAAATAAATAGAGTTAAAAAAGTTTATATATTTATTTAAGAGTTAAAACCATCTCTCAATACTTTCTTGCTTTTCAATGTCTTTTCCAAAAATGCTTTCAATATATTTTTTTGTTAATGCCAAATCCTGTTCAATATAACTAGGAACATCGAAATTTTTTATTAAATCTAAGGCAGGTTCTAAATATTTTATGATACTCCCATAAGAAATAGTATAAATAAGTTTTATATTCCCACATTTCTCGCATCTTCCATTTAAAGGAGGTCTTCGATAAATTTCGTTGCATTTTCCGCATCTAAAGTTTTGTTGTGAAAACTTTCTTAAATTTCCTTTTAAATCTCTCATAAAATGTCTATCAATTATTAATCTTGCAACATCTCCTTGATCAACACTCCTCAATTTTACACATAACTTCATTTGTTCTTCAACTTTATGCTTCATGGAAGGAAGAGTCTTATAAGAACTACAAGTATTGCCTCCATTAAAATCTATAGTATCGTGAGTAAACCCTGTATTGATATAAGAATCTTCTCCTCTGTTAATTCTTTTTTTAACAGTTTCTATGTCTATTTCGCTGGAATGAGCTCCTTGTTCAGCTTTCTCATATAATTCCAAAGGATAATTATAAACTAACTCAAAGTCAAGGATTTGCTCATCCACTTCTTGTGCAAAAATTTTTCCGTTCAAAACCAAGGGTGCATCTTGAGTTCCCCCCCTATGGCTAGGAAGAAACTTCCTTGAAAAATTAATCAAAACATCCAATAATAACATTAATGCTGCTTCATCGCCGTCACAATTTTTAACTAAAATATCATTAGTGAAAAAATTATGTTCAGGTCTGACATTAAAACAATAACTAGGTCCATTACCGATGGGTTCTATTTTTAAAATTTTAGGATAAATATAATTTTCATCAAATTCAATTTTCATTCCATAATTTTTTTTACTTATTATCTCCTTTAAAATAGATTTTTTTCTTTCTGATAAAAATCCAATATCATCAAATTTTTTTACAAAATCAGATGGTATAATAATTTTTGTTATTCTAAAATTAGGTATTTCTCGATTCTTCCTGATATAAAAAGCTCTAATCTTCGGACCTGGTTTTTTTTCATATTCATAAAATTTAGTAAAAATTCCAAATCTTGATAAAACAAAGCTTAGATCATGTTTCAAGCCTTCGCTTATACTATCACAACTAACTCTTATATCTGATAAACTAACACTTCCATCCCCCTCAAAATAACCTCTTAATAAAGCAGCTATTTTTTCTTTTTTTAAATCTAAGAAAAAACTAGGAATTCTTTTATTTCTTGCTCCTGTTTCCAGACCGAAATAATCTTTGAAAAGCTCATACAATAATCTTGAAGAATAAACCAATCTATCTTCTTTTTTCTCAGTTGTTTCCAAATTAAAATACTCCCTCATTATTCTACTAATAAACTCTCTTATTCCCTTATCTTCTGCTGCAATACACACCTGATAAAACCCTTTATTGTGTTCTTTTTTTCTCATATAACCCTCTGCTATATATAATCCAATTAAAGATAAAATATCTTCATCAAAGCTAATTTTTAAAGGAAGTGAAACTTTATCTCTCTTTGAGGCAATTTTAGTTTCTTTAGGAAGCTCTCTAAGAGTTTTTCCATGTCCTTCTAAAATTTCATTAACTATCTTAATAGGATAGCTATCTCTTTGATAAAAATTATCTCGTTTATTTAATTTCTCAAAATTTTCTAAAAAATCTCGAACATTTCTCAACATAACATAATCTTTTTCTTTAAAAATTTCTGGTAAAAAAATTTCCTGTATATCCTTTTCCTCGATATCTCTCTTATAACTAACCATTAGCTTATCCCCTTCTCTTAATTCAGAAACTGATTTCATTTCTTTCCCTTTTATGAATATTTTATGATCTTCTGTAAGTTCAATAGTTCTTCCATCTTCACTGAATATCTTAAAAAGTTGTTTTGGTTCATGTTTTGTGAGTTCAACAACTTCTCCAATTCCTGGATTGCTCCAAGTGCTAACATTAGAAACTTTCTTTCCAAGTGTTCCCCAAAAATCAATTTTATTATTAGGTGAGAGTCTCTCTATATATTCTCCTATTTTAATAATATTCCATCTTCCATTCTCTTGAACTGTAACATAATTATCATAGCCTAAACAGTCCCTTCGCATCGCAGCATGCATATAAGGACTAGCCAATAATCCTTGGACTTTAGAAAATCCTATTATTCTACATATAACTCCTGCACAATTGTGAGGAGCCATACAAACTCCCAAATGACCTATAAGATCATCTCTGGTTTTAATATTGAAAAAACTTGGTAATTTGTAAAATTTAACTAGCAATTCGTCTATAAAGTTAGCAATATTAACAAAAAGTTCATCTCCTTTTTCATCTCCAGATTTATTATTGCAAGGTATCAAAACATCATGAGGTTTTAACTCTAAGATCTGATCTTCGTGTTCTAATATGTTTCCATAACAATCTTTTTCATAGCCAAGTTCTCGTAATTTTCTAACACTAACTCCTATTTCTAATGGTTTAAAATGAGTTACTGGAATTTCAGTCATGTCATATCTTATTGTTCCATCTTTATTTACACAAAGATTATATTTAGCTCTTAAGATTCCTTTAACAAGAGGCTCTAAGTCATGATCTTCAGAACTTGTTCCTCTAACTCCCTTAATTAAATTAGGAATTTCTGTTTTTAGAATATTTAGAGTTTCTCGTGCTTTCTCGAAGTAATGATTCATGTCAATCCTCGTGTTTTTAAATCTGTTTTTAATAGAGTGTATCTCACAAAAACTCTCTATTTCTCTTCTGCACAATCTGCAATAAAATTTCTTTTCAGTTTTTTCCTTACATTTTTCACAAACTCGGTAGATGCTTTCCTTCTTACAATTTTTACAATAATTAAAAGGAAAATCTCCTTTTACATAACCAATATGAACCGCTTCATTTATACTTCTTAATCTTCCTCCCTCATCTCCGATAGGAAAAAGAATGTGGGGACTTCCTGTTAATTTTCTTAATTTAGCTTTTTCAGGTCTCCCCATCCTAGTTCCAATAAATTCTCCAGATTTATCTTTTATCTTAAAAAGAGCTAGTTCATTGACTATCTCTAAAACACTCTTGTGTTCTTCAAATCTATGCTCAAAATTAAAGTCTTTATGGCTATCATCAAAACCTAGATTCACTAACAATTTTTTTGATTCGTTTTTTTCTAAAATAACATTCTCAATGCCAACTGAATGATTAACTCCCAGTAATTCTAAAGCCCTCTTCCCTGTTTTAAAACGCTCTTTTTCAGAACTATTATATGGAAAAACTAACTTACCATCATTAACTCTTGAATTCTGGAACCAATCAATAAATCCTAAGAACTGTTCATAAGAAATTTGAGTCCAGTAAAAAATATGTTGAGGATGCAAGGGAATCTTATATTTAATGCTTAATTCCATTGCTTTTTCCAAACCAACATCAAAATAATCTTCTATATTTCCGCCTGCTTTTTTTAGTTCTAGATACCACCATTCTTCTACATAACCTGATTTAACAAGTCTAGCATTTCTGTTTATAACATCTCCTAAAGGAAAAAGAATATCTCCCAAATAAATTATTTCGTCTATTTCATCATAAATAGATTTAGCTTCTTCATAACTTTCTATTTTCTTTACACTCCCATCTTTAAATTTAACAATAGGGCCTTCTAATTGATCACAGAGAGTAACAACACAACCTTTAGTTGGTTTTTCAACTTTTAATTGGGTTCCAGTAGCGATAAAATCATTTGTTATCCCCATGGTAGCTGGATGAACGCTTACTGCAGAAAATCCACAAACTCTGCTTCTGCCATAACGAAATCTAAACCCTCTTCCAGGATGACCAAAAACCGGCCTCCCAGCAACCAAATCTTTAATATAAGTAGGGCTTGAATCTGTTTTACCTTTATCTCTTTTCTCATGAAGTTTAACGTATTCTTCTAACCATTCCCAATCGCGTATATGAAAACCATTTTTTTGCAATCCCTTTAATATTCGTAGCCCTTTCGCAGCTTTTTGTGCTAGGCCTTCTCCTAAAATCAAACAAAAACCTCCACGTATAAAATTTGTTTCTACTCTTGGAAGATCTTTATAATTGCTCACCTCTTTGTTTTCAGTAGGGTCGCCACAAACTTGAAAAGGCAAATGACTAAATAAGAAATAAATTTCTTCTTCAGTGGGTAAATATTGCAGGTTTGTTATTCGTTCATGATAATCATATAGTTCTGTTACCGCTCTTTTACATTCAACTTCAGTTGGATCATATCTTGCATAACCAAATAACTGCCTCATATAATCAATTAACATTAAAACAACACAACTTGCAGTAGTCCCTGCACTTCGTATTGGCCCTGAAAAATAAGCCTGGATATATTTCTTGCCCTCTCTTGTTCTAGCAGTTTTTATTTCAGTGTATCCTTCTATTGGAGAGCTAACAACTCCTAGAGTAGTATAAGCAAAACCTATCCTAATACCAGCGTCAATAGCTTCTAGTTGATTTTCAAACTTGCAATATTTTTCTTGTGCTATTTCTTCGGCAATTTTAAAACTTACTGAATTATCTAAACTCCCATATTCTTTTTCTAATGCTAAAATCCGGTTTATAATTTCCTCGCTATCTAATTGAGGATATTTTGTGGCAATTAATCTTACTACTTTAGCAGCCATGCTTAACGCTAAAGGAATCTCTACTTTATCAACAGGATCGTATCCTAAAATACGTGCTTTCTCTGCGATTAAATAATTTTTCTCTATTTCTTTCTGCAAATTTTCAAAATATTTTTCTGTTTCAATACTTAATCCCATTTTCACCCTCAAATTTTTCTAAAAGTTCAAAATAATTTATAATTTTTTAAAGATGATTCCTTTTTCAATTTTATTTCTTTCTTTTTCCATCCTAAGTAAATTTGAAAAATAAGGCGATAATTCTGATAACCTCTTTATTTTATTATCAATTAAAACCTCTGGATCAACATACCTAAATTTTTTCTTCAATAAGATTCCTCCATCGTCAACTTCTTCTATTAATAATCCTTCTTTCAATAAGGTTAGATGTTCTGTTATATAAGGGTCATTGCTATTTGCTAATTTCTCTATTATTTCTTTATCAGTTGAATAAAAATCCTGTAAGGATATAATACCATAATCTAAAGCTTTTTTTAATATTCTAGATAAGATAAAATACCTGCATCTAGCTTGCTTTCCTGCCCAATGTTCGTTTTGCAATCTTAAAAATTCAGTTGCAAATTTTTCAGCAACCTTTATATGTTTAAAGCATATTTGTTCATTTTGATTTATTAAACTTGAGGTAAAGAAATCAACACTAATGCTCTCGTTATCGAGTTCTCTTAAGCAGTAATCCACTCTATCAGCGCATAGTCCTGGAATTTCTCGTTCTAATAAACTAAATTTATCAATATCTGCAATTTCCCTAATGCCATAGTTGTATTTTTCTAAAATAAATTTAATTTCTGAATTTAAAATAAAATTTAAATGATTGTTATCTTGAAAATCTTCTTTTGAAGGATCTCCTATAACCCAATCAATAACATGACAGAAAGCAGTATGGGACACATCATGAAGCAATCCCGCAATTTGCTCTTTCAAACTTGCATTAAGCCTCCTTAATAATATCATAACTCCTATAGAATGCTCGTATCTTGAAAAATTTTTTTTGTGATAATATTCGTCAGGCATTCCATACTGAAAAATATGTCTAAGTCTTTGTACAGGTTTGGAGTTTATTAGCTCAACAAGGATTTTCTCTTTTATTTCTTCTCTTCCATATACTTTATCTTCAATAATCAGAGAATCTTTTTTCCATTCACTTATTAACTGGCCTTTTAATTTCTTATCAAGCATTTCTAACTCTTCATAAATCCCTTCTATTAAATCATAGGTTTTTGCTTCTTCCAAACTAACCCATTTATAATCAATATTCTCGTCATTTAAAACAACTTTTCCTTTAATATAAGGCGCGTACATACTAATAACAAGTATTGGTTCGTTTTCATTAAAAAATGTTAGGCTAGTTAAATAATCTATTTTCCCTATCTCTAATCCAACTTCTTCTCTTACCTCTCTCCTTAAAACCTTCTCTATAATATTATACCAATGCTCTCCAGTATCTTTTTGGTCATAAATATAATCTTCTAACTCAAGCCTTCCTCCTGGAACCGTCCATTTTCCAGGAAAAATTTTTTTGTTTGGATTTCTTTTTATAATCAAATATTTTCCGTCTTTAATAATAGCCCCGGTTATAGCAACAATATGTTTATCTGCCATAGTATTTTTCTCTTTAATGATTTAAGGCCTTTAAAATAATTTATACACTTAATATAACCTATTCTTCATCACTAAAATCCAAAATTTTAATGGCTCGTGTATGCAAATTTAATAGAGGAACTTTACAAGGGTCTGGAATATTTCCAACTTTTTCCTCGAATGCGGTTCGCGACTGCCAGCATGAATTTGCTATTATGAGGACATTATTATAGCTATCAATATCAGTTCTATGTAAATCTCCTGTAGTAATAATATCTGGAACATCTTTGATAAGCATCGAATCTTCTTCATGGTCAGGAATATAAGTTGTTTCTCCGTGAGTTGGTGCTAAATGCCTTCGCAATAAAATATGTTTTATAACTTTTGTAGGAGTTGCATGTGCATTACTTAATCTTAATTCTTCAATTTCATTAATCATATTATGCATACTTGCCCCATGATACATTAAAACTTTTATTCCATCCTTGCAGTTAGCTCCATTGATAGAACAATATCCTGTCTCAATTTCAATAAAACTAGGATTGCTTACTAGATGTATGTTTTTAAGGGTGTGTAAAGATTTTGCAAAATCCTCTCCAACAGGAGGCTGTGGCTCTGCTATTCTAACTGCATCATGCTGACCAGCACATTGGATAATATGTATATGTTTTGGTATCCTACTGTAAAAAGCTGTCAAAGACTCGTATTGTTTTATGATATCTTTAATTATCAATTCTTTTTCCTGTCCTGGATAAATACCAACTCCTTCAACAGTGTCTCCAACGACAAATAAATAACTAATTTTAGATAATATCCCTTTTTCTTTTTCGCTACATCCTATTCCATTTAACCAATCTATAAATCTATTAAAATTATTCTCTAAAAAATTTTTGCTTCCAACATGGATATCTGATATGAATAAGGCATAGGATTCTCTTTTAGACATTTTCTTATATTTTAAAAAGCTATCAGGATAAAACAAATCCTGAACAAATAAAAAATCCTTACTTCCATTACATCTAAATCCAATAACATCATCTAATAAAATTTCTTTTGCTTTATTAAAAACCTCTTCTTTATTTTGATTGATAAGTAACTTAACTTTCCCAGTCAAATCCTCAATTTCAAGTATAATGTTCTTATTTTTGGTAATTTGTTTTTTTGTGACAATCCCAATAATAGAAAAATCTCTATTTCCAGATACTTTATCAATTGAAATTAAATTAGTTAATTCAGGCCTATCATAAAGAATTTTTCGCAAAAGATTATACCTGTTCCTAAAATATTTAACAAAATCTCTTACCTCTAATTTTTTAGAAGCTATAACAGGGGAGGACAGAACTTTAACAACAACTTTTTCCCCTTTCTCTTCTAAATTTTCTGAAATATCCTCAATTACTCTTTCTTTTCTAAATTCTAAGGAAATACTTACATCAACAAAATATTTGTCTACTAATTTCTTTTTTTCGCTATCTAGCTCAAATAAAAAAGGCTTTATTTTGTCTAAATTCTCGTAAACTAAGCCTTTAGTTATTATCTTTCTCTTAGAAATAAGGGCTATTTTGTTGAGAATTTCATAGGCAATATTTTCATCATCTAATTCATCTAAAAATTTTAGTATTTCACTATCTAAAAGAAATCCTTTTTCAATAAACAACTTTAATATCTTTTGTGACATTTTTTAGTAATTTAAAAGTTCTGATTGTAAGAGGAAAAATTATCCTATACCAAGTTCTTCTACTAATATTTCCCGTGCTTTAATATTAATACTACCTGGAATAACTAATTTTATTTCCCTCATTCTTCCATGTCTGCCTTTGCTTATCACTCTCGTATTTATTAACCCGAGCATATCTAATTCCGCTATAATATCACTCACCCTTCTATGAGTAAGACAATCTACCTTAACTTTGTTACATAAATGTTCATAATAATCAAAGATATCTCCGGTATAAACACTAGACTTCTCTTTTAATTTTGATTTGTTTTTGTGTGATAACTCCATAATTGAAAATAACACCATCTGAAACTGTTTGGTTCCTGTTTCAATAATGTCTAAAATCTTATCTCTCTCTATTTTTTCATTCGCTTTATCAATATGTTCTATGGTTATATGAGAATCTGCGTTTCTTTCTGCTAATTCTCCAGCAACTCGTAATAAATCTAAAGCTCTTCGTGCATCTCCGTGTTCTCGTGCAGCATACGCGGCGCATTTAGCAATAACCCCTTCTCTGATTATTCCATCTTTAAATGCATCTTTAGCTCTTTTTATTAATATGTCTTGTAATTGTAGAGCATTGTAAGGAGGAAATACAATTTCCTCTTCGCTAAGCGAACTCCTTACTCGCTGGTCAATCATATCTAAAAATCTTAAATCATTGCTAATACCAACAATAATAATTTGTGTTTTGTGTAACTCTGAATTTAATCTTGTAAGATTATATAAAAATTCGTCATTAATTTTTTTTACTGCTTGATCTATCTCATCTAAAATAAGTATTAATAATTTCTCCTTAGAATTCTCTAGTATCTCTAGAAACTTTAAATAAACCTGGTCTGTTGGTAACCCTGTTGCAGGAACCCTTCCTCCTAACTTTTTTATAAGCTCTGCTAAAATTCTGTATTCAGTGTCAGCAACTTTCTTTAATTTACAATTTAAGTACTCAATCTTTAATATACTATTGCTTGCTCTTTTTGATAGCTCATTTGCAACGTGTTGGGCGCTTAGTGTTTTGCCTGAATTATGGCTAATGATCCCATTAGCAATGAAATTATGATTTCCTGGGACTGTTAAATCATAAACTTTATCTTCATAAACCTCTTCAATTTTTTTTATTTTAGAAACTTTATAAGTTTCATAACAAAAACCCATATCTTTTACGTATTTCCCAAACATATCTCTAAATCTCTGGTTTTTTATTCCATAAAATCCTATTTTATTATAGAACTTTAATAAATTCTCCTGTCCATTCACATATAATCTATAAGAATAAAAAAATTTATTATTACATTTAGCAATTTTCTTTCGTATCTTACAACATATCCCCTCTTGATATAATAAATAAGCTATTTGCTGGAGCAATTTTCTAGAGTTAGAGTAATATTCAATTTGATAAGTCTGTCTATTAATTGTTCCATCACAAGAAAAGAGAGATTTTAAAAATTCTCTTTGATATAAGGGAGATGATTCTAAAATAATTTTAGGAATTTCAACAACAAAACTTTTTTCCCCAAAAGGAATTCCGTAATTAAATAGAGTTTGACAAACTTCTTGAGAAACAACATTAACATATCTGCATCTATTTTTTGGATAAATTATAGAAGGAGTGCATTTAAACAAATTTGACAAATCCGATTGTACTAAATTTAATAGTTCATCTTCTTCATTAAAAAGTCTGCATCTTTGTTTGTTAGAATTATACCAACATCCCTTAGAGTCTATTCTCCTTTTCTCTTTTTTATTTAAACTACCATCCGCTATAATAAAACCTAATAATCTAGCTAATTTTAAAGAAATTTCATTATTATTAATATTGGGCAAATCATATCCCAAAACTAATTCGTCATCAATAGCTAATTCATCAGCTTTTTTCCATTCTATTTTTGAGGTAAGTAATGGGTGATCTTTTGTAAGAATGATTTCAAAACCATTGTCTAAGGTTAATTTTAATAATATATCTTTATTAATAAATTCTAAAAAAATAAAATTACTCCATTCATAATTTTTATTCTTTATGTTAAAACTTAAAACTTTTTCCTTATCAGGATTTGTTTCTTTAATTTTTTTCCAGCCATTGTTTGTGTATACCAAACTATCGCCTGATAGACAACCTGTTTTCCCATAAATAAATAAATTACTTGTTTTCTGTCCTAACAATGCAGGAGCTAGTACACTTGCTATAGACTCTATTTGCTCATCTCTATGAGGGATAGTATCTGGCGTATAGTTAGCTTGCAAAATCTGTTTATTTTTGAACAAGTTTCTTTGTTGCACAGAATCAAAAATTTTGTCTAATTTCATCACTTTTGACACCTCGACCAAATGATTGGAAAGACTAATACTATTTAAACCTAATTACCCTCTCAAAAGTGACACCTTAACTTCATATGGAAAAAAAAATATAATTTTTAATGATATAGGATAAAAATTAATATTATAAATAAAAAACTAGATTTAAAATATATCTACACACCCCTATTATTCCTGTGGAAAAGAGTATTATCTAAAATAAAATAATTAAAACATTTTAAAATTATAATTTAATAGATATTTCAAGAATGTTATAATAAAGCAAATATTAAAAATAAAAGCAACTTAAAAGATTTCAATAGACTCAATTAAAAAAATAAAGTTTAACATATGACTATAAACTTATAATAAATAAATCAATATATATAATAAATAATATAAATATTTATAAATAAAAATAAAAAACAATAAAAAATTTTTTTCTATTTAAAGCTTTCCATACGAAATAATGGGGAGTCTTAAATTAAATTCAAAACTAAAATACAAATTTTAATCTTCACGCTATAATAAAGTTTATAAATAACTCTTATTTACTTAATTGATGATTGATAAAAGACCTCATAAAGAAATTCTTTCAAAACCTGTTGTAACTAAAGAGGGAAGAAGACTTGGAATTATAAAAGACATTACTTTTGAAACTAGAACTGGAGAACTAATTCATATAGTCTTAAAAGACCCTACCCCTTATTGTTCGCAACTTAATTTAGAATATTCTAAAAAAGGAGAGGTTCTTATTCCATATAATTCTATAATTGCTATAGGCGATTTTGTTGTCATTTCAGAAGAAGATTTAATGTAATCTATTGAATTAAGTTTATGATTTCAACTCAAAGCCATAATAATATTTAAAAACTCTTGCTTTTTATAAGCACTATGAAAATTATAGGTTTTAATCTAACAAAAATATCTGTAGAAAAAGAGGAAAAACCCCAAAGAAATGTTTCAATCAATCAAAATATAAATATAGAATCTATCAATAAAGAAAAAATACCTATTTCTGATCTTGAAGCATTGAATATTAAATTTAATCTTTCTATTGCGTATTCTGAAAATTATGCTAAATTAGAATTTGAAGGGAGTTTAGTGATTCTTCCAGAAAAAGATGAGTTAAAAGAATTTTTAGATTCCTGGAAAAACAAAAAAATACCAGAAAAAGCCAAAATCCCTTTATTCAATTTTATTATGAATAAATGTAATGTTAAAGCACTCTATTTAGAAGACGAACTTGGATTGCCTTTACATATACCTATGCCAAGAATTTCTCCCCAAAATCAGAAAAAAGATTTAAATTAGATCTTTCAATTTTCCAAAATTATATTCTTTCTTTTCATTATTATTGTAAATAATAACTTCAAAATTTTTCAGGCCTTTTGATGGAATAATAAAAAATTTTTCTTTTCCACCATCTAAATCTCTTAAATCATAACCAAAACTAGAAGAACTAAAACTAGGTAAAATATAAACTTCCTTTCCATTCCATTTTCCATGTAAAAAACATTTATATTTTTCGCTTTTATATTTATCAGAAAGGGTAATTGCAGGATGCAAATGCCCTAAAAATATTGTTTGTCTGTTTGTCTGTTTGTTCCCCATAGTATTTTTTCTAAGTGTTTGTTTGTTTGTTTGAACGTTCAAACACTGTTCAAACAGTTTGTTTCCATGCATAAAACATATATCCTGATTTTTTCTTTTCAATTTATAAAATTCTTTTAACTTAATACTTTTTTTTCTAACAATGGGTTCCAATACATTGTCATGATTACCCTTTATAATAAATAAATTTTTTACTCCTACTTTTTTAATAAAATAATCTATTAATTTAATAGTTTCTCTCCATTCTACATCAGTTATATTCCCAAAATCATGTTTAAAATCTCCTAGTTGAATAATCTTTTTTATTTTTTTATTTTGCTTTTTTAAATAACCAAAAATTTCTTCTAATTTATTTATAATTCCTTCTAATTGAATTCCTGGAAATACCACTCTCTCGCCATATTCATTACACCCTACATGAATATCTCCAATAACGAGAACATCTTCTATTAAAATGCAGTCATTTAGATAAGTTATCTTTAAATTGTTTTTCATAAAATTCAATATATTAATACTTTAAGATCTATTAAACTTTATAACCTTTTAAATTATCTAATTATTTTTAAATAAACAAACTTAATAACTTTATGGATTCATTTAAAGATTTCTCTTTAGAAGAGCGTAAAAGAAAATTAGCTAGAATGTTAGGAAAAAGTTTAGAAGAAATAGAAGAATATTCAATAAATTTTTTATATGATTCTATTGAACATATAGGGTCAGGAGGAGCGGTTGTATTTGCTAACAGACATAACCAATCTTTTATCTATGACGTCCCTGTTACTGGAGAAAAAATTGAGAGAGATTTAGATCAAATATTTAAATATTCTTTAGATGAATTTCTTGGATATGTTGTGGAAAGAAAAAATGAAAAATATAACAGGATTTGTAAATTAAATTGGCATGATTGGCATGAATATGGAGTAATAGAAGTTACTTTTGCTGATAACACATCAATGCAGTTCCAGGATAATAATCTTGAATTATTTCAAAAATATTTCAGAAAGCCCCGCTTCTTAAACCCCTCTACATATCCTACTTTCGGGAGATTTTTAGCAGAATTTAATTCAAGAAATGGCAACCTCTCTTTATTAAAAAAAGATTATCAGATTTTATTCCAAGAACCATTACCTATAGGACATATGCCTAGTTTAAATCCTCTTTATTAAAATTAAAAATCCTTTTTATTTAATCTTCTTTTCAATCTCTTTCATCTTTATAAATCCTATTTTGGAGAGCCAAGAAATTAATAACTCTGATTTTTCTTTTTATTAATTTCTTTCATTATTTCTTCATGCATCCTTTTCATAAAAGCCATTTTATCCTCTATCTTCAATAAATCACTATACCCTTGCATAACTAAATTATGTGAAAAAGGACTTGGAAGCTTAGTTGTAATTTTTTCAAGGACTATCTTTCCTTCATTTATCCATTTTAACACTAATTCAGCATTTTTAATATCCATTAAATCTTCTAAAACCTCTCTTTTAGCTTCTTTTAATATCGGAAAGTTTTTACTTATTTTATTTATAGCTGACAACAAAAAATGGCTTTTCATATGCTGCTTTCCCACAGTTTTTACCCTTCCCTTATAATTTCTTAAAATCATTAAACTTCTAGTTGCACAATGTCTAAATCTTCTTTTTAAAATTTCAGTTTTAGCAATTGCTTCTTCAAGTGCTTCTCGTAAATTTTCAGGCCTCAATTTTTTTAATGCTTCATCAATTGGCAAAGATTCAGCAGAAAAATAGAAACCATTATCATTTATTCCTATTTCAATATCCCTTCCAACTTTCTGTCCCATTAAATATCCCAATGCTCTAGATAGAGCATCATTAACTCTTCTTCCATACAAACTATGAACCACAATATAATTTTTTTCTCCTTTATAACTTTCAATTAATATTTTAGACTTGTGGGGAATTCTCGCGTAATAAAACTGTTCATAAAAGTAATCATAGATTTGATCAGCAATTTCTTCATCACTATAACTATATTCTTTAATAAAATCCTTAATTCCTTTTTTATTTTTCTTTTTTTCAAACAACTCGTTAATTAATTTTCTAAATTTTCCTATTTCCAATGCTGAATCAAAGCTTAAAGGTAATTGTTCCGAAAACCAACTCGGAATTGTAGGATTTCTTTTAACTCCTGATTTAACATAAACTTTCATTCCTCTAGTGTATAAGAATTGATATTTTCTACCCCCTAATACAAAAACATCTCCTTGTTTCATTTTCTCTAAAAATATTTCATCAATAACACCAATTTTTTTATCATCACTTATTACTGTGACAAAACTTTCTTCTGGAATTGTACCAACATTAGTTAAATAAATAACCCTAGCCAATTTCCCCTTCTTCCCAACTTGCTTTGTTTTATTATCATACCATATTTTAGCATATACATTCCTATGCTCCAAAGCGTATTCTCCAGCTAGATAACTAATAACACTCATAAAATCTTCTTTTGTTAAATCTTTATAACAATAACTTTTTTTAATTAAATGGAACATCTCATCTATATTCCACACTCTTTGAATACACATACCATAAATCTGCTGACTTAGAACATCTAAACAGTTTCTTGGTATATAGATATTATCAATTTTTCTTTCAATACCTTCTTTAGCCAATATACTACATTCAACCAAATCATCTCTATCTAAAACAATAAACCTGCCCACAGACACGTCATGGAGTTTGTGTCCTGCTCTTCCAATTCTTTGCAAAGCTCTAGCGCTACTTTTAGGGCTTCCCAATAAAATGACTAAATCAATATATCCTATATCAATTCCCAATTCTAAGCTAGTGCTACTTACAACAACCTTTAATTCACCTTTTCTTAACTTATCTTCTACTAAAAACCTATGCTCTTTACTTAACGAAGAATGATGTGCCTCTATATTATTAAAATAATTCTCTGGGAATCTTTCTTTTAAATGATTTACAACTCGTTCAGTAGCTGACCTTGTATTAGTAAATATAACTGTTGTTTTATGTTCTTGAATTAGTTTATCCATTAAACTATAAAGGGAAGAATCTGATTTTAAGTCATCAATTAAACTTCCTGCAGTCAGTACTTTTATATCGCTTTTTTTCTCAGTTTTAACATCTGCTACGATACAATCTCTGTTCCCGGTTAAAAAAAGTGCTACTTCTTCCAAAGGAGCAATTGTGGCACTTAACCCGATTCTAACTGGAGTTATCTTACTAAGCTCCTCTAACCTCTCTAAACTCAAGCTTAAATAAACTCCTCTTTTATTTCCTAATGAGTGGATTTCATCTATAATAATAAATTCTACACCATAAAAATGTTCAATAAACTTTTTTGTGGTTAGTGAAATAGCCAAACTTTCAGGAGTTGTTATGAATATATGGGGAGGATTTTTAAGCATTTTGTTTTTTTCATTAACACTTGTATCCCCAGTTCTTAATCCAACTCTTATTTTCTGGAGTTTTACTCCTTTAATATGAGCAAGGCTATATATTTCTTCTAAAGGTTTTATTAAATTAACATAAATATCATTATTTAGCGCTTTCAAAGGACTTGAATAAATACAATAGATTTTTTCTTCTAACTCCTAATCAAATAATTAATTATACCTAAAAAACCTGTAAGCGTTTTTCCACTACCAGTACTTGCACTTATTAAGATATTTTTTCTTTCGTTAATGTAATTAATACCATACAGTTGGCTTTCTGAGAACTTCCTGAATTTCTTAAAAAACCATTCTTTTATTAGAGGATCAAAAATACCAATTAGGTCTATTTCATTCTTTCTTTTAGCGTATTCTATATTCATTTTAGAACTCCTTCTAATATGAAAATTCTTTTTTATTATAAACTTATCTGCAACAGATTTAAAAATAGTTTTTACTATACAAAATAATGAAACTAAGTCAAGAAAAAAAAGATAGGATTGCAGAACAGATACTCTCTTATTTATATCAAACTTTTCCTAAAAACCCATTTACCGCAGAGATAGCTAAGGAAATAGCTAGGGATGAAGAATTTGTTAAAAAATTATTATTTAATCTAAAAGGAAAAAATTTAGTAATTCCAATAAAAAAGAATAATAAAGGGGATTTGTTTTCAAGAAGAATAAGATGGAAGTTGTCAAACAAAGTATATGAAGTTTTTCACTCAAAAAATTATAAAAGACTCTCATAAATATTAAATAAACCCACTTCCTTATTATCCAATGAACCCTCATATTAAAAACGCGTTTTCGAAAGTTAAAGAAGATATTAATTTTTTAAATGATGAGATTCTTAAACTTAAAACAGCTTTAAATAATCTAGAAGGTTATTCAAAAAATTTAGAGAATACTAATAAAAACCTTTATACCGAACTTTCGACAATTCGACAGATAATTAAGACACATATTGTTAATCCAACACATAATCCAACAGTTCCACAGGAAATACAGGGGTTAAAACAATTAAATTTAAGCACTTCCACAGGAAATAAAGGAGTTCCAACAGACAGACAGACAGACACTCCAACAGACACTCCAACACATTTTTTATCTAAAAAAGGAGAGGAAATCAGACAAAAAAGCATAGAAAAAAACATAAAAGAAGCATCACAAATTCTCGATTCACTCGATGGAATAAGGAAAGAAATTAGACTAAAATTTAAACAGTTAACTTCCCAAGAAATGCTTGTTTTTACTACTATCTACCAATTAGAGGAGCAACACAAAGAATACATAACTTATGAGGATTTATCAAGGATCCTAAAACTTAGTGAGAGCTCTATAAGAGATTATACTCAAAGGATAATAAATAAAGGGGTTCCTATAAAAAAAACTAAAATAAATAACAAAAGAATCACTCTCAACATATCCCCTGAACTGAAGAAAATAGCCTCTCTCTCTACAATTATTAAGTTAAGAGAACTTTGATATATGATTATTTAAACCTACAAATAGTTTTATAAAAATTATTTTAATTTCGGTGTAACGGCTTTAATTAAGGATAGCTAAAGCTAATTTAATTCTGTTACTCGCTTTTTTATTTTATAAGCTCTTAAACACCAAAATTTTATATTTATAGGCGCTACATAAACTTTGTTAATAGACTCGCCTCAATCCTTTTAAAATAGTCATTTTTCTCACTTTTACCAGAGTTTTATTTAATTTAACTCTCATTTTTAAGAGTTTATTTAGGTTTTTATTAATTTAAGTTCACTTTTTTAATCTTCATATATCTTTACACCTAATTTTTTTCATTGCAACTCTCACTTTTCTTAATTTTTATAGTTTTATTATTTATTTTTTCATCATTTTGTTCAATTCAACCCTCACTTTCCCATTTTTTGCATATTTTTAGATTACCTATTATTTTCTTTAGTTCTCTTTCTGCTACCATCTCTCACTTTTCTTTTTTTTATTAACATTTCTTTGATATTTTCAGGAATATACACTCTTTTTTTATTCCCCCCTCCAATAAATTCTTCTATTAAACCTTCACTTTTCTGCTTTATACTGTTTACCTGCCCCCTAATTGTCGCTTTATTTTTTCCCAACATAGCAGCAAGATCTTCATAACTCAATTTCATATCAGAGTTAAGTAAAGTAAAAACTATAACTCTTTCATTTGGCGTTAATCTATCCAAAAATAGTGTTTGAACACCTGTTTGAACAGTGTTTAAAACACCATCAACAACTGTTTGTTTATTAAACAGTGTTTGTTCGTGTTTAAACAGCGGCCGTTTGCCCACTACGGAAATCATATTTTTTAAATTTTCCATGTCCTCATTAAGCCTGGAAATATCGTCGTGAATATTCTGAATTTCCTGCTTAAAATCCTTAACAATTATATTATCCCTTGAATCCAGGTGTTTGATCCATTTCGTCAAATTGTTCATGTCTTGTTTGACACTGTTGAAACCTGTTTGAACAGCCTGTTTAAGCTGTTCAATCTCTTTTTTTTCTACCTTTTTTTTAAAGAATCCAAACATAATACTATCTATTTTTATTAATTTATAAATCTTTCCTATTATAAAATTTAATCGACGATAAATTTTAAATATCTTATTTTAAAAAATCAAATTTTCTCAAAAAAACTTAAGAAAACAAGATTATTAATCTTGATATTAATCAAAAATTAACTAATTAATTTTACACATAATTAATCAATTTTTGATTAAAAATTAACTAAAAATAGCTTAATTTTAATTAATTAATCAACTTTTACAAATTTTATTAAATAAAAACCTTTATATACCTCTATTTATATATATTTGAATCAAAATATAATTAAATTGTTATTAAATAAAAAGAGGTTTTATGGCAAAAAAAAGAGGATATAAGATAAGAAACAAAACCACTAAAATAGACCTAAATTCTATCAGATATAAATGCCCCGAGTGCGGTTTTTGTGGTGTCTGTAAATGGCTTTTGCCTATTATTATTTTAGTTGTCGCCTTAGTTCCTGGCTGGTACGGAACAATTTGGGCTAAGTGGGTTATCGTAGTATCTGCAGCAATATTGTTGTTAAAAAAATGGTGTTTCTGCCAGAGAAGATAATTTTTTTTCTTTTTCCATTGAGTAAACCTCGAAAAACTACTCATAATTAATTTCACTATGGGTTTTAATCAACTTAATAAATTATTTTCTTCATTTTATTATTAGAGGTTATTCACCTAATTACAACTGCTTATACTATTTTAGTTCGGAGTTACTTAAAAATTGTATTCTATTAGGAGAATCTTCTCTTAAATATACAATATCTCCACGAAAAAAATCACAAGAGTTAAAACAATCATATGACTTAACTGTAGGGCCCATAGCTTTTGACTTAAAAAAACCTCTGTTTTATTAAACAAACAACTGGAAATTTAAAATCGACACACTACTAAGTTCAAATAAAAAATCCCAATCACCGCAAGCTGTGGGGTATTTTTTAAGCCTCCAATTGGGAACGAAAAATATCGTAGCAAGCTACGGGGTATTAACCCAATTGGAGCAATAAAAACTTTTAATCAAAAACTAAAAGTTTTTGCATAAGAAAATAGCTGATAAATCATAGTAATAATTTCATAGTAATAATTAAATACTAATCTTAATAATAAATATAATAAAAATGACCGATCAATCAAAAAATTTAGACGATATTATTGATGATAATCAAGGACCTTTTTTTGATGCTTTAAGATCCGGAGGTTTCAAATTTATTAAAGGCGACAAATCAAGAGGAGCTTATTCTAAAGATAATTATCGGCTTATATACGAAACACGAGATAATTCAATCTTTGAAGTTGCAGTTTTTGATATTGGAGAACCTGCAATAACATCCGATGCATATATCCCTGAAATAAGTGACATTAGATTCCTCGATGAATTTGAAAAATCACCAAAACTACGAAAGAAGTTCAAAGAGTTATTTGGAGATGATGAGAATTTCTAATAGGTATACTTTTTTATAGAAATCTTTATTAAAATATAAAATCTTTAGAAAATATGGCAACAGAGCTTGAAAATGAGACATACTCTGAAAGCAAGAGTTTAAGAGAAATGTTGGACTGTGAATTTAAACGAGAAATTCCTATAAACATTTCGATATATGATGAGGTGAAGTATGCAAAAAGAGAATTTACAGACAGTAAAGGAGTTTCATATAGTTATATGGGATTAACATCTCAAGGTTTTGAATTCAAAAGATTGGGTGATGGAGAAATTATTCATTTTAAATTTTCTGACCTAGAAGATCTAACATGTCATACAAATCTTGAAATAGCAAAGTCTTATCCTCCCTGTTGATACTTAATTCTATCCAAAAACCAGTTTTTTCAGCTATTTCCACATTTATGAGTAAGAACTTCGCACAAGATACATTAGCGGTAGTTCGCATTTTCTTATGTGCGAACGAGGAAAAACCTTATTTCTTAGTTCCTGTTTTTTGTTCAAGTCCAGAGTATTCTGGAACTAATTCTTTTAATTCCTCTAAACTAAATTCCTTAGTTCTCGCAACCCCTCCTACTAAATGAAGTTCTTGAAATTTAAACCTACCTTCTTCACATCCTATAAAATAATATTGATACATACCCCTAGTATAAAATTTTTGACTAATACTTTTCATAATATCTTGATAAGCACTTCGCTCCATAAAAGTCTATAGAAACTGAACTTTATATATTTTTATATCCTCGCACTTAACTAAAAACTTTCAATTTTAAATGTTGTAGTGTTAATATCACTAAAGATTCATTAGGATGGTAGATTGTAGTGTTAATTAGCAATGCAACAACTTTTAATTATTGCTATAAACTTACTGCATATTTAATGTAGTGTTTAAATAAAGGTTTAAACAACCATCAGTAGTGTTTAAGTATCTAAAAATCATTTTTTTCTCAATCTCAACTCTCCCTTTTTAATATCTATCCTCAATTCATCTTTTTCATTTAATCCAGCCTCTTTAACTTTATCATTAGGAATCACAACCTCATACTTAAAATATTTTTTATCTTTCGTGGTGTAATGTTTTATTAATTTCATAATCTTCATAAACTAGGTTTATATTTAAATATTTTGGCGCCGAAAAGTTTATAAAGTATTGGCGCCTAATCATGTAACTAAAAGGTGAAATAAATTGGAAAAACAAATTTGTGAGAATTGTAAAAGAGAATGTATTAAACATTCAAAAGGCATGTGTACGACCTGTTATAAAAAACTAATATGGAAACCAAAGTTAAGAGAGTGTAAAAGATGTAAAAGGCGACTGCCCCATCATGCAAAAGGATTATGCAATGGATGTTACAATACATTATTTAATTTAGAAAAAGCAAAGGCTTACAATTATAAAAAATGGCATAATGTTGATCTAGAATTATATAGAAAAGTAACAAAACAATGCATGGTTTGTGGTTTTGATAAGATCGTCGAACTCCATCATTTAGATAAAAACAAAAAGAATAATTCAGAAAATAATCTAATTGGATTATGTCCAAATCATCACAAAATGATTCATCAAGCTAAATATAGAAAAGAAATAATCGAACAATTAAATATAATTCTTAAACAACAAGGCCTGCCAATTTTTGAAGATGATAGAAAAATATTTTTATAAAATAATCCAAGATTATAATTGTTTAAAACTAAGGGTCTGGGATAAACATCCTAACGTAATCAGCTAAATCAAAGACAGCTTCATTAAGATCATTTTCTTCGTTTTTTAGCAACATCTCTAAAAGGGTTTTATTTATTTGAACTTTTTCAGGGGGATTTAGTAGTAGACGTTTTATTCTCCCAAAATATTTTTTGCTCTCGCGTAAATTTCGTAACCAAAGTCCTAAATCAGCATATTTTCCATACCCTTTTCTTCGAGTATAGGTTGAACAAAAAGATTTTGCGTAAAGCTTTTTTTGGTACTCTTCATCAATAACTGTAACCCTTATATCCCCAATATTACTCTCGCTAACAGGAGTATGAACAAGAACTATTTTAGAGGTTCTATAAATTTCTTCAATTTTATCCATTAAAAAATATAAGATGAATGAAATTTATAAGAATTTATATAACAGAAAATCAAAAACGTTTAAATAACTTCTGGACTTCATAAAAAACAAAATGGTCGATATTAATAATATTTTTTCAATAGATAATCAGCTGTCTAAACAAACAACTATCACAGAACAAGATAAAATTATCTTTAAAGAACTTTCCACATTTCTTGCTCCTTATGACGACTTCCAAAAAAAAGCAATTATCTCAAATTCCCCTATCATTAAGTGTATAGCCGGGGCAGGAACAGGAAAAACAACTATTTTAACAAAAAGAGTTGAGTTTCTTGTAAAATATAAAGGAGTTAATTCAGAAAAAATACTTGCCATTACCTTTACAAGAAAAGCAAGACAAGAAATGCAGAATCGCCTTCTAAAAAATGGGATTATAGCAAATGTTGAAACTTTTAATTCATTTTCAGAAAAATTTCTTCAAAAATATTCTCACAAAATTTATGGAAAACAAACAAAAGTGCTAGATTACACACATAAACAAATATTATTCAGTTTAGCATTGCAATCTCTCAATATCACCAGAGAAACTCTTATCGAAGAATATTTTAAAGACTATCAAAAATCAAATAAATCTAAGGAAGAATTAACCTTTCAATTAATTGATGATTGTTTTTTCATACTTGATTATTTTAAATCAAAAAACAAACGATTAGAAGATTTCTCTGTTCAAACAACTTCAAACAATCAAACAGCTAAAACATTGCTTATGGTCTGTAAACAACTTGAAAATTCTTTAAAACTCCAAGGATTGAGAACATACAATGATCAATTATTAGATGTAATAGCTTTTTTCACTAAAAATTTTTTATTTATTCCGAAATTTGAACATATTTTAGTTGATGAATACCAAGATGTTAATAATCAACAGATAGAGCTTTTAGAATTATTAGCACCAAAAAATTTATTTATAGTTGGAGATCCTCGGCAATCTATATATGGATGGAGGGGATCTAATATTAACTACCTGTTAGATTTTGAAAAAAAATATCCTCAATATGAAACAATAATCCTAAATAAAAACTATAGAAGCAATAAAAAAATAGTGGATATAATAAACAGTTTAATTAAACCTTTTAATTTACCAGACTTAAAATCCATTTTTCCAGAAGAAGATAGCTGTTTTTTATATGAATTTTTTTCTGAAAGAGACGAGTTTAATTTTATTATAAAAAAAATTAAGGAATATAAAGATATTTTTATTCTAGCGAGAACGAATAAACAGCTACAAGAATTATCAGTTTTATTAAAAAATAAAAACATTCCTTATACTATTAAAAAAGAAGATGATATTTCACATTATTCTGGAATAACCTTATCAACAATTCATGCTATTAAAGGATTAGAATCCGAGACTGTTTTCATTATTGGTTGCAATGAGCAAAATTTCCCATGTAAATATTCGGAAAATCCTGTAATTGATATCTTAAAAATAAATGATTATGATAAAGAGCAAGAAGAAAAAAGGTTATTTTATGTTGCTATTTCAAGAGCAAAGAAAAATCTTTTTTTAACTTATTCAGGCAAAAGACATACTAATTTCATAAATGAAGAAATGATTAAGATATTAAACATGCGTTCAAACACCAACAATCATCAAAACCAAAACATTTAAAACTTGTTTTGTCTTCATTCTAACATGAAAAAGAGAGCGAGAAAATTAATATTCAAAAACAGAAAATCTTCCAATAAAAATATTTGGCTAGGAATTATTATAATAATCCTGTTATTAGGGGCGTTTGCAGTTGCTTTTAGAACCAGTTATTATGGGGTTGCATTAGGCATTCTTATAGGATTTTTAGTTTCCCATATTATGAACAAAATGAGAACTTAACTGCTTGACTTTTAAATGGTCTAAGATATCATAGATTACTATTTATAATAAACTTCATTATAGCGATTTATATTTCATTTGTTTTAATTGACGATAGTTTTAGTTCAAGATTAAAATGGTTTCACGTCTCTGATTCTATTTTCTTCGTAGTATTTTTACCTTTGTTTATTGTTACATAGGTTATAGCATTCACAACTTCATATAAAACAATTCTCATAAAGTTAATCATACCCTCTATATTATTACTTTATTTTTGGCTTGATTCATTCTTTAATTTTACAGGCAATTATAGCCTTGTTGAATGGATACCTCGCATATTATAACAACAATTTTTGTTATTATTCATAGAGCCATACTGTTATTGTCTACTTTTATCGCAAGTTACATTAATAGGAAATATTTAGTTATAAAATAACTATCATAAATCTTTCCACTTACATCCTATTTTTTTCTCTCTAGCATTTTCTTCTGCATCAATAATTTCTTCTTTATATTTTTTAGTATCATAAAATCGTGCAATTGCGTATCCCTCTTCAACCATTCTTAAATTAACATTTTCCTCATCAACAAAAACATATCTTAATAGTCTTTTATATTGATCTCTATCCTTATTCTCTCTTTCTAATTCAACTTCTTTATTTAAAATAACTTTTTCTAATTTTTCTTTAGCTTCTTTATAGCATTTATCTCCTTTTTCATCACTATCAATCCCTAATAATCTAACATGCTCTCCTTCTACAACAATAGTATCTCCATCAATAACTTTTGTAACAAATCCTTTTTCTCTACCCTCATTAATGATATCTCCTGAAATTTCAGGATTCATGTAAAAATAAATAAATGTTAGATTTACTATTAATAAAATAACAAAAACAAGAGTGATTATTTTTTTCATTTTTATTTAAAAACCTCCTTTAACTTTTTCTATGATTCTTTGAAATACAACATTATACTCTTTAACCCTAATCGGAGCATTCTTTAATGGTCTATTATGCGCAATAGCATTCCTAATAGGTTCCATCTCTTGAAGTTTCTGACACCATTCTTTCGTATCAATATAACCCGCAAAAATATTTTTATTTTCTTCTATAATTATTTTGTAATCATAAAAATCCGCAAATAGTAATAAATCAGATTCTTTTTCTTCATCTAAAGCTTCTTCTCGTCTCGACGCGCATTTAGCTCTTACTTTACTTGGAACTCCTTGTCTCCACCACTCATCACCATGGTTACTTTCAAGCAGTATCCGTATAAATTCTCTTACGTTATTCTCAAATAAATATAATGAATCTCGTTTTGAACCTACTTCTTGTACATTTCCACTTGGGTTTGAACTTTTTGATAAACACTTCACTAAATATTCTTTGACTGGAATATTAGATGGAATTTTATAGTAGCTTAGTGATTCTTTAAAATAAGGCTCTGCTTCGTTAAATCTTCCCATTTTGTACAATAATTCGCCAAGCATTATTTTTGGAGCCCACAAATTAGGCCCTAGTTCAATAGATTTTTTAAATAAATTTTCAATAACTATCAACGATTCAACATCCTTTAATGGTTTTTTCATTAATTCTTTTGCCAAATAATAATAATTCATAGGATCGCTAGGATTTTTCTTAATCTCCTCTTTTATTTTTTCCTCAACATTCATTTTATCTCATAATATCATATAATTATTTGTTATTCAGCATTATAATTTGTCAATATGATATTACTCGTCACCTCCATAAAAATCTACTAATAATAATAGGCTCTTATTTTAATATATTTGTTTACTCTAATTAGTGAATAATTAATGTCATTAATTTTAAGGACATAAAACCTTTTAAATAAGTTCGCACAATTAAGTGTATGAAATCTGGAAAAAAAGAGATAAAAGCTATAGTGTTTGACATTGGAGGAGTTGTATTGCACTCTATTATGACAAAAGTTAGAAAAGAGTTAGCAAAAAAATTTAATATTAATGTCAATATTCTTAGAGATTACATATATAAAAATTCAGATGCTATAATTCGTGGGAAGATTTCTCTCCAACAATATTATAAGAAGATCTCAAAAAATCTTGGAATAAAAAATCCGGGAATATTTTCAAAAGAATGGGAGTATTTAATAGAAAAAAATTTTAGAATAAACACAAAAGTTGTAAATATAATAAAATCTTTGAAGAAAAATTATATTTTAATAGCATTTACTAATGTTGCAAAGCATCATGAAATTATAAGAATATCTAAAGGAATTTACTCTCATTTTGATATTAAACTTACATCTTATAAACAAGGATTAAAAAAACCTAACATAAAATTCTATAGATTACTTATAAAAAAATCAAATCTAAATCCAAGTGAAATCATGTTTATTGATGACAAAGAACATAATTTAATTCCTGCGCAAAAACTCGGCATGAAAACAATTCATTTCCAAAATCATACACAATTAAAAAAAGACTTAAAAAAATTAGGGATTAAAACATGAACAAAGAAGAATTCCTCAAGAAACTGGAAACAGAAATTAAAATTTCTAAATTAAGTCCATATACTTTAAGAAATTATCTTGATTTTAATAAACAATTGCTTGAACATTCAAACAAACAATCATCATTAGTAGATTCACAGGATGTAAAAAACTTTCTCGCTGATAAAATGAATGACAAATCTTCAAGTTCAGTTATTTTATTTTTATCCTCGATTAAATTTGCATATACAAATATTTTAGGAAAAGATCCCACAATAAATGTCAAACGTCCAAAAAACCAAAAAAAACTTCCTATTGTTTTAACTAAAGAAGAAGTTATTAAACTTTTTGATGCAGCTTTAACAAAAAAGAGCCGATTGATATTAGAGCTATTATATTCATCTGGATTAAGAGTCTCTGAAATAGTGAAGCTTAAATCTTCTGATATAGATTTTAATGAAAATATAGGTTGGGTTAGAGAGGGTAAGGGGAAAAAAGATAGGATGTTTATTATCTCAAAAAAACTTTCAAAAAGATTACAACATTTTATTAAAAAAAATAATTTGGATTATTTATTTTCAAAAAATAAACCTTTAACAACTAGGAATATTCAAAAAATTGTTCAAAAAGCTTGTTTAAAATCAGGAATAAACAAAGAAGCACATCCACATACTCTAAGACATAGTTTTGCAACTCATTTATTAGATGCAGGTGTAGACATAAGGAAAATACAATTTTTGCTTGGGCATAGCTCGATAGCAACAACACAAATTTACACCCACATCTCCCAAGAACAAGTTAAATCAATAAAAAATCCATTAGACGATTTATGACAGGATAATAACTCAATGCTTGTTTGCGAACTTCAAAACTTCCATGCCCCCTTTAAATGTTAGGGCAACGTCTTTTAATGTTTTTAATCTCAATAATCTTCTCATTATAAAACTTGGTCGAATATAAAATTCTCTATAAGCTTTTTTCTGCATCTCGCTCATTAGCTCAGGTGTTACGTTACCATGAATAAATGCTCCGGTAGAATAAGCAGTATAACCTTTCCATCCAACATCTAAGAACTTTCCATCTCTTTGTATAATCTCCCAGTACTCTGTTTTTGGCATAGGAATACATATATGAAAAGTTGCAGTATCTAAAGGAATGCTTTTAGCGAATCTAATAGTGTCCTCCATTGTTTTTCGATTTTCTCCCAAATTTCCAAAAATAAATAACCCTCTTGTTTCAATACCTACCTTTCTACACCATATAGCTGCATTTTTAATATCCTGCAAGGTCTCAGCTTTTTTCATTTTATTAAGAATTTCCTGATTGCCTGATTCTATTCCTAATGATAGCATGTAACATCCTGCATGTCTCATTTTTTTTAACATTGGTAAAGTAAGTTTATCACATCTAACTCCATTAGCAACTTTCCATATAATTTTTTTGTTTAAACCTTTTTTTATCATCAGCTCACAGAATTCAAAAACCCTATCTGCATAATACGTAAAATTATCATCCTGGAAGTCAATTTCTTTAACTCCATATTCTTTAACAAGGTATTCTACTTCTGCTACAATATTTGCTGCACTCCTAATTCTTAATTTTCTTCCTGAAGTGATGAAGTCTGCGCAAAATGTACATTTATAAGGACATCCTCGTCCTGTTACAATATAGTCAATAGGATACTGTCTTGCTTCAAAACTGAAATATTTCTCCATTGGAAGCAAATCTCTCGCTGGGAATGGCAATGAATCAAGGTCATCAATAAAAGTAGAATCTAGGTTATGAATAATTTTTCCACTTTTATCTCTATATGAAACTCCTCTTATCTCGCTATAAGATTTTTCATTTAAAAGTTCTACAATTGTTTCTTCCCCCTCTCTTCTAACAACTAAGTCTATTCGCGGATAATCTCTTAACACTTCTCCAGGCATTGAACTTGCATGAATTCCTCCTAAAATAACTTTAACATTAGCTGGACATAATTTAGCTAATTTCTCAACTTCATCCATCATACTAGAACTCGCAGACATTGCAACAAAATCCGGATTAAAATCATTAATTTCTTTTTTTATTTGTTCATGACTAAGACCAAGAGCATTTGCCTCAATAATTTTAACAGGAAATCCATGTTGGCGTGCGATAGCAGCTATATACGCTAATCCAAGAGGAGGATAAATAGGAGTAGCAGTTTGACTACCTGCATAAGAATAAACACTTCTATAATTTGGCTGAATTAACAACAGTTTTTTCATGTTTTTAGAAATTAACAATTGTTTATATATTTTTTGATATTTTAATCATCATCTCTTTACTTTTTAATTAACCATGCATTTAAAATTAATACGTTTCTATAATAAAAACATTTTTAATACATATTCTATTGAGCATACCCATGGGAAAATACACCTTATATGGAGATAAGGTAGACAAATACATAGAAGATCATTACCTAAATAAAATTAAAAGTAGTTTTATAAAAGATTGTAATCCTATTGCTATTATTTTATTTGGTGGATTTGGAAAGGGAGAGGGAAGTATACAGCTTATTAACAATAAACCTGTTCCTTATAATGATTTTGACTTTTATGTTGTTACAGAAAAAAAATTAGCAGATGAAGAGTTGAATAAAATTTCAATGAACGCCTCTCATGCTATTAATATGGGAGGATTAGAAATAGCTTATTCTCCTGAACAAGGATATGATAGCAAGAAGTTTTTTCATGTTGATGTTAGATGTATTCCATTTAATAAATTAAATAAATTAATGAAAACGCAAAGATATTACGAATTAAAATATGGAAGCAAAGTTATTTATGGGGATAAATCTGTTCTGGATAAAATACCTGAGATTAATCCTTCAGATATTCCAGTTTCTGAAGGTTTAAGAAATTTATTTAACAAATTACACACAATGTTGCTTGGAGTAAGAGAAGAATATAATGAAGATCAAAAAAATATAAAAATTTTCTGGAGTTATAAATGCTATTTATCTATTTGCGAAGCTTTATTAATATTGAATAATAAATTTGCTCCTACTTCTTTAGAAAGAATGAAAATATTTTCAAAAATTTACAGGGAGAGTTTTTTTGATCTATATAAAAAAATACCTAACTTATCTAAGAAAATTGAACTTGCGACAAATTTTAAATTAAAGTTAGATTTTTATATTAATCACGAAAAATTATGGAGCGTGGCTTTAAAAGATATAATAACTGTTTTCGAATATTTTTTAAGCAAAATTGCTAATAGTGAAGTTGAAGAAGCTTTATTAAAAAAACTTCCTTATACTTATTTTAAGCCTTATTTAAAAGAAAGACTTGGATTTAATTTTTATCCAGCACAATATCTTCTTAATATTGGATATTACAAACAATTAAAGGAGAAAGATAATCCTTTTATAAGTCCTTTATTAAACTGGAAAGATGTTGGATTAAAAATAATTCTTCCTATTTATTATTTATTAAAATTCAAATTAGAAAACAACGAGAAATATTTAGAAGAAACTTATAATATATTAGAGAAAATAATTAAAATAGAAAATAAAGATTTCTGGTATTTAAGAGAAAGAGCATTAAAGGCTTTTGGCTTGTATTATCAACAGAGGTTGTTGTGATAAATGAAAATATTACAACAGATAATTACAACAAATTTTTTAAATACATCTAATCATACTTTTTAATGAAACACGTATTATTTTTTATAATATCGGTAATTGTGCTTATGATTAATTCAGGCACTGCCACTGAATTAACGAATTTGACAAATACAAACGAAATTAGTATAGGAATTTATATACTTAATATAGGCAAATTTGATATTTCCACAGGATCGTACACAGTTGATTTTTATATGTCTTTAAAATGTTCAAAGAATTGCAAAAATCAAGATTTTGAATTTGTTAATGGAAGAGCGGCGAGTACCGAAAAAATAATAGATAAGGATAATGAAACCTTCTATAGAATCCAAGCCGCATTATCCAGTCCGATTGATCTTAAGAGATTTCCTTTTGATAGCCAAAGTCTTAATATCCTAATTGAAGATAAAAAATATACAATAAATGATGTAGTTTATTTATCAAATTTAGATGAAACTGGACTTGATTCTTCAATAGCGTTTGCAGGGTGGTATATTGAAGAATGGAATGTTTCTATTGATGAACATTATTATCCAGTTTATAACGAGACTTATTCGCAATACAGGTTTTCAATCCCAATTTCAAGGATTACAATTAATTCGATAATCAAGACATTTCTTCCAATTGCCTTCATAATCTTAGTTATGCTATCAAGTTTCGTATTAGATCCTGATAAAATTACAACACGATTAGCAATGGTTGGTTCTGCGCTAGTCGCTTCAGTTATGTTCCATGTTTCTCTTGCAAATCAAATTCCACCAGTAAGCTATTTAACCTTCGCAGATAAATTCATGATATTATCTTACTTTGTTATTCTACTAAGTTTTGTATTCAATGTTATGTTATTAGAATTACATGAAAGAAAAAAAGACGACATTGTAAAAAAAATTCACCACCTAACTGAATTTACAATGTTTATTATAGTTCCGCTTTTATATGTAGTTTTGTTTTTGTTGGCTCTGTAAATTCCTCATTTATTTTCCTTATCAAAATTTGTATCCCAACTTTTCATGATTTCTGTTAATTGTTCAACTGACATTGTTTTTAACAAATCGAAATAATCTTTAATAGCACGATGCCGTCAAAGTATTTATATGTCTTAGTTAATACAACCTTTGAATTCCAGTTATATCCCCTGTATTGAGATCTCTTTTCTTTGTTTCGCCATAATCAGCAAACGCATACATTGTTTCTTCAGTACAACTATTATCTGGATGTCCCATTCCTGTTGAATGACCTATTTCATGCGTCGCTATATTCTCAAAATCCATTTTATCAATTTCTCCTGTTGATGACCAATCAAAATCAACCTGATCAAATATCATATCCCATTCAACTAATTCTCTCTGGCTTGGAGGCCCTCTAAAAATCCCCCAGACAATTGTTACTGCTATTGCTCCAGAATCAGATATATCTGCAAAATATACTTCATTTAGTCCATCAGGAGAAGAAGTATCTGCGCTTAGAAAATCAGAGGTTATACTTCCATCACCAAGTATTTCAACTCCTGCTTCATTTTCCCATTTTTGAATATCCGTAATTAAATTATTAAAAATAAAATCCTGCGTTAATTCTTCTGAATTATTAGTATTTACTATCCATGGCTCTATAGTTTTCCATTTTGCTCCACTAGCAAGAAAGCTGAAACAACTTCCTCCAGTTCCAGAATCTCCTCCTTTTGTGTGGCTTTCTCTATGGTGATATAATAGATATCCCTCAACTTTTCTTCCATCTTTATCCACTGAACTACCTAAACTGAAGATTCCAGGAGCAATTTCTACAACATGTTCTGGAACAATTACATCTGCTCCTCCTTTAGAAACAGCAGCAACAAAATTCGGTTTTAAAGCAATAATCAAGGATAAAGCAACTATTCCTATCGCAAAAATTAAAAGGATTTTTTTCATCTTTTCACGAACAAAAAAGATTATATAAAGATTATTGTAGTAAAACTTAACAATAGATAATTATTTAAATTAACAAATTTTTTATATATCAAAATAATATAAAAGAGTGGAAAATGAAAGTACTTTTAATAGCGCCAAATTATCTGAAAGTGTATAGTTATGTTTCTGAAGAAGCTACTATGATTCTCCCTCCTTTAGGATTAGCTTATATTGCTTCTTATTTAAGAGCTAATGGTATTGATATTCAAGTTTTAGATTTGGCTGCTCTCCGTTCTAATGAAGAAATGGAAAAGAATTTGATTAAAAATAGCAAGGCAGATTTAGTTGCAATGGCAGCGACAACTAACACTGTTATGGAAGCATACCACTTAGCAAAAATTACTAAAGAAGTATTACCAAAAGCTAAAACTGCTGTTGGTGGTCCTCATCCAACAATGGAGCCGATTAGGACTTTAAAAGAATGTGAAGATATTGATTATTGCATTATTAGTGAAGCTGAAGATATCATGCTTGAATTATCAAGAGCTTTAGAAAATAATTATTCTGTTAAAACTATTTTAGGAATTTCTTATCGAGATGAATTTGGAGTAATTAAAGTTACTCCTACACGACCTTTAATACAGGACTTAGATAAATTACCTTTTCCAGCAAGGGATTTACTTCCCTTAAATAAATATTGGACTCCTGGAGTAAGGAGATACCCTTTTATGACATTAATGAGTAGCCGCGGCTGCCCTTATAGCTGTACATTTTGCAGTAATTTCAGAACGCAAGGTAAACAATTTAGATTTAGAAGTCCTGAAAATGTTCTAGCTGAAATTGACGAGTTAGTAAATAAGTATGGCGTAAAAGAAATTAATATTATTGATGATAATTTTACTTTCATGCCCCAAAGAGTAAAGGAGATATGTGATTTATTAATTCAAAGAAATTATGATTTAATTCTTAAAACAGGAAATGGAATAAGATCTGATAGAGTTACCTTGCCTATGTTAAAACACATGAAAAAAGCAGGTTTTTATTTAGTTGCATTTGGAATAGAATCTGGTAATCCTGAAATATTGAAAAAAATGAGGAAAGGCGAAACAAAAGAGCAAATTAAACAATCTGTGAAATGGGCAAAACAAGCTGGATTAATCACTGAAGGGTTTTTTATGTTTGGTAACGAAGGTGAAGGAAGAGAACAAATGCTTCAAACAATAGAATTTGCTAAAGAACTTGATTTGAACATAGCTCAATTCCAAGTATATACCCCTGTTCCTGGAAGTCCCTATTATGAAAAAATTGCAAAAGAAGGAAAAGTCTTTTCTCAAAAATGGGAAGATTTCAATGCATTTAATGAACCATTATTTGAATATGGAGAAAGTAAGTATGATTTGATGTTGGAAATGCAGCAACGAGCCTATAGAGAATATTATTTTAGACCTCGAATTATTGTTAAAAAATTAATGGAAGTAAGAAATCTAAAACAATTTAATGCGTTTGTAAAAGCTGGAATGGCAGTTGCGAAAATGAGTATGGGGAAGGCGACGTAGTCGCCTTAGATGAAGATGGAAAACTTATTATGAACATAATAACAAAATTAAAGAAATGGTGAAGGCTAATGCTTCTAAGATAGAACTTAAAGACCAGATTTCTGAATTGAATTATGTACATATAAATTTAATAAATTTTAATGAACAGCCGATTTCTTTAGGACCAATTCCAGGTAATTTAAAAATTAGAGCACAACCTCTTGGTTCAGATGCTAATGGTTTTTTCCATCAGGATGGTAGGATAGATAATTGTCATAGAACTCTTCATCAACATTCTGGTGGATTAGTATATCCCATACAAGGTAATTCGTTAAGTACACTAAACCATAATACTTCCCTCCTTATCAAAATAATTTGAAATTTTTTCTATTGCTTCTCTAACTGTTTGAAAATTACTATTTTGTAAAACATCCTTAGCTAAAAAAGAAAAAACTCTTTCAATCTTGTTCAAGAAACTTGCATTGCTTGGCAAGTATTCAAGATGTAATCTTGGATGAAAATAATTCCACACTTTTATTGAATAAGATTTATGCGCACTCCAATTATCAACAATAACATAAATTTCTTTGTCAGGATATTCTATCAATAATTTTTCAAGACATTCTATAACAATAAAAGAATTTTTCCAATCATAAAACCAATAATGAACTTTTCCATTTTTTACGTTTAATCCCGCAGGCATTTCAAGAAGGCCTTTCACTTTTTGTTTTGAAGGATAAAATACTTTCTTCTCTTTTGTATAAACACTTCCAGAGTTTTCTTTTATTGCTATCTTGGCTTTTTCATCAAAGCTAATCACTACATCATTTGGATTATTATTAGAGTAAAGCTCTCTCAATCTCAAATATTTCTCAAAAATTTTTTATCATTGCTATACATCTTGCTTCTCTTTGTCTTATATTTTATTTCTTCTTTTTTTATTATTCTCCAAATTTGCGAAGGACTTATTTTAATATTATTTTGCTTCGCAAATTTGGCTAATTTATTCTGACTCCAATTATTAAAATGCAATCCTAGTTTAGATGGTTCAGTGTTCAAGAAAGAGATTATTTTTGTTCTTTCTTCCTGCATTATTCTTCTTGGTCTTCCTCCTCTCGATTTAATTCTCTTGTTTTTAATGTGGGTTTCTTTCCCACATTAAAGTTTTTCTTTCTTTTCTGAACAGGTTCTACTGCTCCCAGATACTTCCATTTATGTTTTACCTTATTACCCTCACGGTAATTAGTAACTTCGTATCTGTATTTTCTACCTCTTATTTTATGAATCTCTATATGTGTCATGTTAAAATCACCTCATAACATATTAACGGCTACATGTTTATATATCTTTCGTTGATAAAGTGATATGTAGCAGATAAGTAACTAGTAGGGATTATTTAAGAATTAGTGTAGTTAAGTGGCGCTTTATCAATGATTTTAGGCAATGAGGGTTGTTGGAGTTTAGAAAGTAATAATTTATCCTAATATTATTCTTCTTCAATTATTTTTATATTCTCCTGTAGAAAAACCTAAGATATCTTTTTCTTCTAAATCTTTATCTAACCATAAAACTTTAACTCTAAAAGGTTCTCCTTCCAAAATTTTAAAACGTGGTTTATTCCTATATAAATATCTAAACGACCTTCCCTTATTTTTTCCTTGCGCAATTATTTTATCTTTATAAATAGGGTAAAGTTCTCCATTAGGAACAGAAAAAATTGTTATGGCTTTAATTTTAAAATCTTCTCTTTCATCATATATTATGTTTATGATGTAAGTCAAACATATCTTTTCGTCACTTTTCTCTTTATTATAAAAAGTCGGTAAATTGCAATTAAAATTTTTATTTTTAGATTTATAATTAGTTTGATTCTCACTTAAAGGAATTTTCCCTTTATAATCTGAAGGATTATCAAGTTTAGCGGTTTTTATATCAATATGAACGAAAGCGTCATGAGTTTCAAAAAACATGTCCGCTCCTATTGGTGAGGAATTAGGTTTTCCAAATTGATTAAATAACCAAAAGTATATTCTTTCAGCTCCTCGTGCAAAATCTGAGTTTTTTCTTTGTTTATCAATTCTATCAAACGCCTTAATCCAATCATATTTTATCTTGTCTTTAGAGCGTAAACCATCCATCATTTTATCAATGTCTTGATGAATTGTGAAATATATTCTTTCAAGAGTATCATGCTCCCAAAATTCAATTTTAAAAAGAATCAAATAAGTTTTTCAGGCTTGTCGATCAATTCTTCAAAATTAGGAATAAACTCCCAAATATTTTTTACAAGAGCATTATTACAACGATAAAATTTATCTCCCCACCCTTTTTGTTGAACCATATTTTTCTCAAATTGTTTTGATGTAATGGCTTTAACTCTGAATTTTTGAAGTAATAAATCTTTTTTCACATCTTGATCGATTTTTTTCTTTATCCAAACATATACAAACAATCCTACAGCATGCTCACCATATATCTCTTCTAAAATTTTCATTCCATTTATGTCGTCTCTAGAAACTTTTGTATCCCCAGATAACTTAGATAATCCTTTAACATCAATTAAATAGATTTTCTTGTCAGAATAACATATAAAATCAATATTCTTTATCTTCTTATCTTGAATATCTTGTTTAAAATCCTGCCGCATTGGAAAAGTCGGAACTTTGGATCTTAAACAAAGAGAATAATAGATATATTCAAAATATGATGATGGCATCTTTAAGTCCTCGCTAATTCCACTTTAAAATTTATATTTATTTTTTCATTTGGATTTGATAAACTCCAAATATCTGACCACTCTCTATATTTACTTATTTTATTCTTTATACTCTCACATAAATGATTTATTATTGGGTTTCCCCCATTATTCTCATCTATTGGCAATATATTATTTAAATCTTTCAATTTTGTTATATAATCAACATTAAGTTTAACTTTATTCTTATTCTCATTAATTATTGTTATTTTTATTTTTTCCATACCCATACCTCTTTTATCTCACAACTTTTCCAGTAGTTCCACTACCAGCAAATGGGTCTAATACAATACCATTAGTAGGACAACTAGCCTTTATAATTCTTTTTGGTAATTCTGTTGGAAAAATTGCGAAATGAGATTCTTTTAATTTCTCTAATGGAATTTCCCAGATATCTCCCGGATTTTTGCCATTTGGATGAGCAGCGACTGTTTGCAAAACATAATGTTGTTCGGTCATAATCTTATCATATTTATCATTTAAATCTAATATTAGTTTTAATTTTTTCCAATCTTCTGGTATAGGTAAAGAACCTCCCCTATCTAATCTAAACCAATGTCCTGCTGTATCTTTATATTTAAATAATTCATCAATTTCGTTTGGCGTTATGCCTTTCTCTTTTCTCTTTTCTCTTAAATAAGTTATTATATCTTTTTTTAATTCGTCGTTTATTTCATACTTTCTTTGTAAAGACCAATATTCACCATTGACACTTTTTCTTGCACCAGGAGAGGCACCTAAATTTTTTTTATCAATTTTAGCAAATTTTCCATTGTAAGTGTTCTTACCATTTGGTTTTTTTGGAAGATTTAATTTTTCAAATTCTTCTACTGAAATTATCTTCTTACCTTCTCCATTAATATTACCATTTTTATGCTCTATTCTTATTTCATCAAGATCAACATAATACTTTGGAGTGTAATATTTTCCAGTGTCCTTAACGAAGAAAAAAATTGGTTCCCAAACTACATTCAACCTGTCTTTAAGGGACGAGGGCATATGATTAGGTTTATACCAAACAATAACATTTCTCAATATCCATCCTCGAAGTTGCATTAGCATGGCTATTTTAAATGGGATCATCTGTAGGTCTTTATCAATATATTTATCTCCGATATTCAGAAAATAAGAACCTCTATCATTTAGGATCTCTCTTAATCCATCTGCAACTTTTAAAATCTTTTCTATATATTTTTCAGGAGTTTCTTCTGTTCCTATTTGTCCATTAACTCCATAATCTCTCTGTCTCCAATAAGGTGGAGAAGTTATTATTGTATCTACCTTAACATTTTCATCTTTCAATTCTTTTAGTTTTTCAATTATATCCCCTATAATAACGATAGGAGATTTATCTTGAGGAAATTCTAGAGTCATCATATCACCTTCCTTCTAATACTAATAAGCCATTACTTAAAACCTTTTTGCTACTCAACCACCAATTATCCCATCCAAATCAGGAATAAATTCATCCAAATCCTGGAAGTGGCCTCCAGACATTGCAGCAGTTGTAAACGAATGAACAGCAAGCGCAACATCAATCATTGCTTGTGAAAGGATTTCTCTTTTTTTATAATACAATTCATCGCTTATTTCATTTAATCTTTTGTTTATAGAAGATTTATCTTTAGCTTTCTCATATTCTCTAATTAAAGCAAGCATTTCTTTTGCTTTTTCTTTTTCATATTTAATATCTTTCATATTTATTTTTTGTTTAAAGTATTTATAAGATTTATTGTGGAGCATGAAGCATTTCTTCAAGAATTTCTGAATCTGTTTTTCTGATTTCAATCTTACAATCTTCATATAACCTGTAATGACTGTAAGAAAACCTAGTTATTTCTACACTATCTCTCCCCTCTTCTCTTACAAATCTATTAATACCAACAGGATGATAGCGATGTATAACTTCAATGAGTTCATCTAAATCTCTGCCAACATATAAGTTATCTTGCTTTCCTAAACGAAATATATTATAAAGAATTCTTTTCGTTTCTTTAGATTCAACTGATAATTTATTCTTAATGTTTTCATATCCTTCTCTACATCTTTTCATACCTCATTTTATGAAAAAATCCTTTTTAAATTATTCTTTTATTGACCATATCCTTATATACTCGTATCTTTTTGAAAATCCATGAGAAAATTAAAAGTTATAATGACAGATGCATTTAAGCCATCTTACTTACAATACGCTCCATATTTACAATCACTAACTAAAAAATTTCAGTGGGGAGAATTAGATATGGGATTAGGACATTGGAGAGGCGTTGATATATTGTTTACAGGAAGCTCAAATAAAATTGCTATTTTTTACAAGAATAAAAATTCCTTATTTTATCTAAAGTATTTTACATGGTTAAAATATTTTGGAAAAATTGGAAGATTAATTGTAGACATACTTTTTAATATCCCAAGACTAATTAAAGGATACGAACTGATTCGAACTGGAAATATACCTTTAGATAGATTATATACATTTGATGCCTCTGTAAAAAAACATCCGGGTAAGAAAGTTTCTAGATTTTATTACTTTGGAGAATTAGATGGAGTTGGACACAAATATGGTACAAAAAATGAGAAAATAATTAAAGCAATTAAAAAAATAGACAAAAAAATATCTAAAATAGATTTTGATTTAATTTTTTCAGACCATGGCATGATTGATATTGAAAAAACAATCTCTGTTCCAATCACAAAAAATTGTTTCATAGATTCAGATATGGCACGTTATTGGGGCAATAAAGATGAACTAGAAAAAATCAGAGAAAAACTTCCTTTAGAACATGGGAGATTTATAGAATGGAACAATAAATATGGGGATTTAATTTTTTTAGCAAATCCGGGAGTTCTTTTTTCCCCTAATTTCTGGAATGAAAAACCAGTAAAAGCAATGCATGGATATAATGGAAAACATAAAGACTTAAAAGCCCTTTATATTTTAAAAAAATATGGAGGGAAAAAAGATTTAACTTCTGAAGAACTTCACGAGTTGCTGAATAGTTATAAAAAACAGAAATCTTTTTAACAATTGTTATTTTTCTATCAAAAAGTAATATGGCAATATACTCTCATTCAAGACTTTCAACATTTGAACAATGTGCTTTAAAATATAAATATAAGTACCTTGATAAACTTCCTCCTGATTTTGAGGAGTCAATAGAGGGCTTTTTAGGAAAAAAAGTACACGAGGTTTTACAATGGATTTATGATAATAATAAGAATGATTTAGATGAAGTTATTAAATATTTTATAGAATTATGGAATAAAGATTTTAATGAAAATATAAAAATTGTGAAAGATTTATCAGTTGACTATTATTTTAATAAAGGAATCAGATTTATAGCGAATTATTACACCAAAAACTACCCATTTAAAGACAATACTATCGCCACTGAGAAAAAAGTTTATGTGAGTTTAGATAATAACAGCAAATACAAACTGTTAGGATATATAGATAGGCTTGTTCTTCATAAAGAAACAAATATATTTGAAATACACGATTATAAAACAGGGTCTTTAAAAAACCAGAAGGAATTAGACAAAGATAGACAATTAGCTTTGTATTCAATTGCTATAAGAGAATCATTTGAAAATGTTAATGATATTCATCTTATTTGGCATTTCCTTGATTATAATGAGTTGAGAGTTTCAAAAAGAACAATTGGCCAGTTAGATACCTTAAGAAGAGACATTATTGAATTAATTAAAAAAATTGAAAATTCAGTTTATTTCCAACCCAACCCTGGAGCTTTATGCAACTGGTGCGAGTTTCAAAGTTATTGCCCTGCGTTTAAAAAATTAACCATTAAAAAGGATATAGAACCTGATAATGGATTTTTTGAAAAATAATTAATATTAATAATTTATAAGAAAGATAAAATGGATGATGAATTGCGTAAGGAATTAAAAGATTTAGCACGACAAGTAGATAAAATTTTAAAAGAAGAACTGAAAAAAAAGGGCATAGAGGCAGATTTAGCTGAAGCAAGAATATATAATATTAAAACTGTCGGTGTCCAAGGAGATCAGAGAACATATGCTCATCCATGTGAAATTACATTATATCAGAAAGAACATTTCATATGGAACACAGAATTTTTAGCCGGACTAAGTACTAGAATAACCAATGAAGTTGAGGGCAATAGGATTAATAGAGTCGTGTATGTTATAGGTTTTAAATAATAAATGTAAGATGTGGTCATTATATAAAAATAGCGAAGAAAAAGAACTTCAACCATTAGTTTTTTCTAATGGGAAAACACAAGAGGATGTTGTTAAGGAAGTTTTACATTCTATTAAAGAAGGTTATAAAATAATATTTGTCAAAGGTGTTTGCGGTACTGGTAAAAGTGCCATAGCGCTTAATATAGCAAAAGAACTAGGAAAAACTTCTATAGTTGTTCCAATAAAATCTCTTCAAGAGCAATATACAAAAGATTATACAGAAAATTTTTCTATCTTCAAAGATAATAGTGAAAAATTAAAAATCTCATCTATTTTCGGAAGACAAAATTTTAAGTGCAATTATTTAAGAGAAAATAATCTTGTTGCTGTAAAAGTCTCAACAGAAAAAAATGCAACATTAACAGATATATTTCAAGGAGAAAAAAACAAAAAAGATAATCAAGATGAGTCCTGCGATAATGCTATTTTACCTTGTAAGATTGAAATAAAAGAAAAAAACCTTGCTTTTTTAAAAGAATATATAAAACAAAACCCTGCAGTAAAACTTTCCCAATTTAGCTCAATTTCAGAAATTAAAAGGATGAGCGTTGCTCCAGTTTGTCCTTACTGGTCCCCAATATTACCTAAAGAATATGAGACTAATCTCAAAACTAAAAAAAGTTCTTATAAAGGTTTGGAAAATCAAGAGTTTATTATTCATCAAAGAAAACCTGGCTGTCCTTATTATGACCAATATCAAGCTTATGCAGAAGCTGACGTTATCATATTCAACAGTTTAAAATACAAGATAGAAACTTTAATGGACCGAAAACCTTATACTAACGTTGAAATAATAGATGAATGCGATGAATTTTTAGACAGCTTCTCTAATCAAGAGAGTCTAAGCGTTAACAAACTCCTTTTATCTCTTAATCTTCTTTTTCCGAAAAATGAGACTTCCTTAGAGACAATAAAAAGTTTAATTGATATTGCTAATGCCCTAAGGAGATTTACCGAAGAAAACCAAATAATTGAGGTTAAAAATACACTTCTAGAAGACCTAATTAAGACAACTATCATACATAGAGATTTATTTTATGAATTAGAAATGGATGAAAATAATTATATACTTCATTTAGAAAAAATATGCAAAATTTTTTATGATTTTATTGAAGAAACTTTTTTCTCTATAGAAAAAAAAGAGGATGACATAATCATACATCTAATAACAACGAATCTAAAAAAAAGGTTTGAAGAATTGATCAACAAAAACAAAGTGCTTATTATGATGTCAGGGACTATTCATTCAGATGATGTTCTTAGAAATATTTTTGGACTTGAAAATTATAAGATAATAGAAGCAGAAACAAATCTTCCTGGAGAATTAATAAAATGTAAACATGGGTATGAACTGGATTGTAAATATGCCAATTTTACTTCAGAAAAAATAACAAGAGAGAGGTATCTAAAGGCATTGTCAAAAACAGTAGCATGTGCAAAAAAACCTGCTTTAATTCATTTAACCAGTTTTTCAGATCTTCCAACAGATGTAGAAAAAAGACAATATGAGATTGACAACCTTCCATCACAGTATGAATTTGCAAAAGAGCAAAATACAGACTCATTCGGAGAACGAATAAAAGATTTTAAGAATAAAAAAACAAATGTTTTATTCACAACAAAATGTAATCGAGGCATAGACTTTCCAGGAGAAACATGCAATTCAATAATCATTTCCAGATTCCCCTATCCTAATATTTCTTCTCTTTTTTGGAAAATTCTCAAAAAGACAAATCCCAACTATTTTATGGATTTTTATATTGATAAAGCTAATCGAGAATTATTACAGAAAATTTATAGGGGATTAAGATTTAAAGAAGATAGAGTTTATTTGCTTTCTCCAGACATACGTGTACTAGAATTTGAATTAATCTAATTCTTCAGATTTAAAAAATTCAATGAAAGAGTATATTAATCTAAGAGTAAATTCTACTACAAATATGAAAATAAGAAAAATTAAAATATTATTTAATAGTCCTGGAATGTGTGAAAATCGTTCAAAAAGTTGGGAATAGCTAAAAGAATTTGATCCCAGCACAAAAACAACTAAAACAGTTAGAGGAAGGACTTTTGCAATGTCTTGAGAGAGTTCTTCGCTTAAATATGCGGTAATTCGCGTTGAGGCAATTATTGCAGCGGCAATTAACAAAATATATTGAGTATCTGTATTCTCGGATAAAACTAATAAAAAAACAGATAAAACAGCAAACCAAAAAATTATTAAAAAAGGCAGGATAATAAGATACTCTAGCGTATAAAGAACTGTTGCAAGAATTTTTTCTAAGACCGGATGACTAGTATAGTTATATTGTTTTAAGTTAAGGTCAAGAATTTGTTTATTCGCAAGAAATTTATAATACTTCCAAATAAAAACAGAATATATTAAGATAATTAAAGTATAAATTAAAAGATTAAATAAAATTTTTTGGTTTTCAGGAATAGAATCGTAAAAACTTCTAAAATTACCTATAATAAATTCAACTACCATCTCTCTTTTTAAAGATTATGATAATTAGTTAATAAACTTTATCTAAATGACTTCTGCCTTTTTCTTCTTGCTTTACTGTCTCCTGGTTTATATGTT
>JAGVWY010000019.1:0-6407 GCA_018304055.1 Candidatus Pacearchaeota archaeon | reverse complement strand
TATATGTTTCTTTCCTTCTTGTGTCAGCTATTAATAAATTTTTATCATAATTACTAAAAGCTTTTTTTAATTCATTAGACTTTGTAAAACGAATCAAGGCCTTTGCAATAGCTAGTCTACTTGCCTCAATCCTGCTCTCACTTCCCCCTCCTTTAACATTTACGCTAATATCAAAATTAAAATTACCAATTATTTTTTTAGTTATTTCGATAGGCTCATCCAAATAAAGTTTTTTAAAAAAATCTAAGTTTTCATAAGGAAGGTTATTTATAAGAACCCTGCCAATTCCTTCACTAATAGTGGCCTTTGCTATAGCTGTTTTTCTCTTACCGCCTATAATTAATGATTCCTTTTTCATATTTCTTTAGATAATTCTTCTAAAATAATATATTTAATTTTTTTAGGAGTTGTTATTTTTATCATCTCTTTATCTTTAAATTCTTCCGGAAGGCCATTATAACATTTAATTCGCAAATAAGCTTCTTTCCCTATCCCTTTTCTATGATTTGGAAGCATGCCTCTAATAGCTCTTTTTAACATTTTATAAGGCATCCTTGAGTAGCGAGGCCCTTTTAAAGAATGTCCCTTTCCTTTTTTTCTCATCTCACCATATTCTTTAATGATATCTTTTTTATTCCCGCTAACCACGACTTTTTCAGAATTAACAACTACTATCTCTTTGCCTTCTAATGCTTTTTTAGCTGCAAAACTGCACAATCTTCCCATTATTGCTCCCTCGCCATTAATAAATATTTTTTCAGTCATATTATTCTTACTCTCTTTAATTCCTTATTTTTTGTTATCTCCTCTTTTATAGTTCTAAGTTCGCAACCAGCTTTTTTTAATTTTTCATATGCCTGCTGTGAAAAAGCAAGAGCGCTAATATTCATTTTCTTTTCTATATCCCCCGATCCCAAAACCTTGCCAACTACTATTATATCGTTTTCTTTTAACTTATTCAGTTCATCAACGTTTATTTTAGTATAATTTGATTGTGGAGCAGATAATCTTTTAGCTAGCTCCAATAAATTGTTTTTTTTAGCTAAAACCATAGTTTCAATTATTTCTGGATTTCTCTTTCTCTGAATTCTTTTGTTTATTTTAGTTTTGCTTATCATACTCGTATGGAAACCTAAGGTTTCCCTCTGCTCAAAATTTGAATGTGATTACCTTTTATATATTGACATTCAAATTTCTCACAAGTCACCATTCCTAAAATTGACTTCATAATTTTGTTAAACAGAAGTAAGGGTACTCCTGCTCAACGCGATAACTCGCAGGTAAAAATTTGAAATACTAGATGTTTATAAACCTATTCTTTTAGAATTTCAAGAGTTTCTTTATCTAATTTCTCTAAAATGAAAATATCCTTGATTTGAAGAACATCATCTTTAGAATATCCCCCTTTAATGAAAAAATAATTCCCCTTCAATTTAACTATCCTAAAAATTAATTTTGCTATTTTACCAAGAGAAGGTTCATATTCAAACATCCAGATTTCCTCTACATCATTTCCATAACTGTCTATTAAACATTCATTTGTTTGGTTTAAAGCCAAGGAAAAAGTACAAAGCTTATTTGCATTTATATCTTTAACAGATTCTAATTTATTTATTTCTGATTCACTTATCTCTGAGCATAAAAATTTTGTCAGTGCGTCCTCTGTTATTAGACATTTTTTTAAAAATTGTACTGTATCACTTATACCAATTTTCTCAGCTTTTGATGGATCATATGAAATATTAGAATTATTTTGAAAATAATAAAATGTTATAATTAGGAGCAGTATTGCTATCATTATCAAAAATTTCTTTTTCATTTTATCATTCTTATTCAAATTTTTATATGCGGAGAAGAGGATTCGAACCCCTGCAGGCACTAAGCCAACACGTCCTTAGCGTGTCCCGTTTGACCACTCCGGCATCTCCGCAAAATATTTATTTCACAACTTGTAACTCAAAATATAACTTATTTGAAGGAAAATAAAAATATAAAAATCTTCCATAAAATTTAGGAAAAATATTAGGAAGAGAATTAAACATGCTTAAAAATTTATTCTCTGAAAATATCCATTTTCTTTTTAGTATTTTAAATTCAACTCCTATTTTAATATTGAATTCTCCATCTTTTAAAAAAATATCAAAAGAATTGTAGTTAGTTTGAGTTGGATTATAAGGGTAATTTGCGCTTTCAGTTGAAAGAAAAAATTGAGTCTGAATTATTATTATTGCATTTTTCTTAGAGATTCTGTAAACCTCTTCCATAAACTTTACAAAATCTCTTACTAAGAATAAACAATTCCAAATCCTTACTTCATCAAAATAATTATCTTTGTATCTCCAAGGAAATTTGTTAAAGTCAAAAATATCATCTATATCTCCAAATTGAAATATATCTTGATTAATCCATTTCTCATATTTATTGCTTTTTTTAATATCCCTTCCTGAACCTAAATTAAGACAATGTTTCATGTTTGATAAAATATTAGTTTTGTTTATATATTTTTAGATAGGGCTTCTTTATTTCTTTTTCCAGGTTCTTCTCCGAATAAAAATCCCTGCCAAAACCCTATTACATTAATAACATGTTCAATAACTGCTCCAAATAATAAATGAATAAGTATTAGATAATAATAATTTTTTAGAGGATATCTATAATAAATAGAAGTAAAACCAAGAAAAGGAATAGCTCTTAACACTTTTTGTATAAAGCCATGTTCTTTTATCTTATTTTCTTTAACTGAAATACCATTATACTTTGAATAATTGTAAAATGTTTTCAAGGTTTTTTTATAATTTTTATGAGGATGAATATGATAAACAATAACATTGCTTCTTTCTATTTTCCCTAATTTCCTTATTTTAATGCTAAAATCAACATCAATTGCAGATATATTCTCGTTAATATATCCAATTTTCTCTAAATCTCTTTTTCTGTATGCACAGCTACTTAGGTTCATGTCTGGTTTTCTAAGCTTTAAATCATTAATAGTAAACATCCTAGAAAGAAAAGGTCTTTTTTTCCATTCTTCATACGGAAGTAGTAAGTCAGACACTACAGCAACAACTTTTTCATCTTCTAATGGCTTAGTTAATTTTTCAATATATTTTTCATCAGCAGGGATACAGTCTTGAGCTAGAATAACAATAATCTCTCCTTTTGCTTCCTTGATTCCAAGATTCATACTTACTGGCTCGGGATTATTCCATTTTTCAATAATTTCAACTGGAATAGTTTGTTTTTTTAATTTCTCTTTTAACAAATTAAAAACTCTTTCATCTGGTTTGTAAACCGGAATTACAATAGAGACTTTAGGAATGTCCATTATAGCCAATATTATAATTTACTTTTAAGAATTATTATTTTTAATCACTCTCTTTCCAACCATTCTAAATATGTCGTTAAGCTTCCATAACCAATTCCAGAAAATAAATGAGGTGAAATTTTAAGCAAGTTTTTTAAAACTTTTGTATCGTTGTAAATACCAAACATAGGATTATGTTCCCATGCATCTTTTGGATAATTTTTAGTTTTTAATATTTCTCTGGATTTGTTTATGCTATTTCCATTTTCTAGTAATTTTGTATAATAATTATTAGTTTTAGCATTAATGGAAATCACTTCTGATAAACTTGCATCAATTTCAATTAAACTTAAGAATTTATAGCCACTAGGTCCTGGCTTATTGGCATAAAATATCCCTATTGGTTTATAGGAACTAATTCTGAAGAATCCCACTTCCCCTTGCATTTCGTTGATTAGAGTATCTTTAATAGGATTTGACACATAGGTTTTTTTAAAGCTGACATTTCCTCCAGGAGGAAATCCTATTAATCCATGCCCAAAAATCTCTACTAAAGGTTTAGCATTAATAGGGTCCATTACAGACCTAATCCCTAAAAGAACAAAGTTATCAGAAGTTTTTGTAATCCCAATTGCTGCAATTTGGAATAAAGAGTTTTTTTCAAGTAATCCAAGTTGTTCTGCTATTACATCATAAGAAGTAACCCAATCAAAATCTAGTATCTGCCCTTTATAATTATCCAATATCTTATAGTTGCGTAAATTCAATATTTTCTCTCTCCAATTCTTTAAAGATAAAAATTTTTTAGTTGATTCCTCATCTTTTTTTAATTTAAATAATTGAAAGTAATAATTAAAAATATCACTATAACTAATTGCTTCTTTGTAGAATTTAATAGAAGATCTCTGGGAAAATTTAGCAACATTATCATGCATTTTATAAGGAACAGAATCTGTTGATTTATCAAAAATATGGATTATGTGTGCAAGTTTTTCAGTCATAAAAAATAATAATTTATTAAATATTTAAATTAATCTGAATTATTTCAATCACATCCACTCTCTCAGCCATAATTCTAAACTTAATAACATCCATAATTTTTGCCCTGATCTCTTGGCATCAGCATCTCTTTCTTCAATCCATTTTTTCAGATTATCTTGATTGGCTATTGGTTTTATTTTTGAATTTTTATCTAGCAATAAGTCCTTAGAGATCTTAATAAAGTCTTCTTTAAACCAATCATTTAATGGCAAAGGAAAACCTTGTTTTTCTCTATAAATAATTTTTTTGGGAAGATAGTCTTTAGCGACTTCTTTAAGTAGATATTTAGAAATATTTTTTCTCTCGCTTAAATTATCGCCTATTTCATTTAGTCCCATTATTTCATTTTCAGAAATAGTCCATTTTGTTTTTAATGAAGATGTAAGATTAAACGCAAATTGTACTAATTCAGGATCTAAAAAAGGAGCTCTTCCCTCAACAGAACATGCCATAGTTGGACTATCTAATCTATTTAATAATCCAGGAAGATGTATTTTAATAAAAAGATAAGAAATTTTTTTTTGGTATGGAATATTAAATTTATTCATGTATTTCTCAAAAAAATTATAGTGTTCTGATTTGAATTCTTCATTTAAAATAGCATTTTTTTCTTCTTCAGTCCAATACTTGTATTCATATAAGAAATGCTCAATTTCAGAATTAAACAATTTTCCGTTATATTTTTTGAATAAAGAGATAAACTTAGTTTTGTAAATTTTTGGATTATTTAGTTGTTTTATTTTTTTTATAATTTCATAATCTCTTGCACTTGAAAATTTCCTTCCATATCCTTCAAATATTTCATCTGCGCCTTCTCCAGACAAAACAACCGTTACTTTTTCTTTGATTTTTTTAGACAATAAGAAAAGAGCAATTTCATTAGGAACTCCGATTGGCTCATCTTTAAATTTTGTATATTCCTTCATTATATCTAAAAAATTAGCTGTGTCAACAATAACTTCGTGATGATTTGTTTTATAGTTGTTAGACACTATTTTTGCATATTCAGTTTCATCATATCCTTTTTCTTTAAATTTAACCGTAAAAGTATTAATTTTAGGTTCTTGTTTTGCTAAAATAGCTGTGATTAAACTAGAATCTAATCCTCCTGAAAGTATTACTCCTAAAGGGACATCAGAGATTTTTCTTAATGAAATACTTTTTTTAAGCAATTTTTCTAGTTCTTGTTTTGCCTTGTGTTCATCTAAATTAAGATTACTTATAGAAAGATCCCAATATTCCCAGATTTTTTCTACTTTCTTATCCTTAATATTATAAACAAGATTATGTCCTGGAAGTAATTTAAAGATATTCTCAAAAAACGTTTCCTCTCCTAATACATATCTGTATGAAAGAAATGATGAAATTGCTTTTTTATCTAATTCTTTTTTAATATCATGTTTTAAAATAGCTTTAATTTCCGAGCTAAAAATAAACTTGTTTTTATTGTAATAATATAATGGCTTTTTTCCAAATCTATCTCGGGAAAGAAATAATATATTCTTTGTCGAATCATAAATGCAAAATGCCCACATACCATTAAATTTGTTTACACAATCATATCCCCATTCTTTGTAAGCATAAATAATGATTTCAGTATCTGATTGTGAATTAAACTTATATTTTTTTTCTAATTCTTTTCTTATTTCTTTATAATTGTAAATCTCTCCATTGAAAACAATCCATATACTTTTTTCTTTATCAGACATTGGTTGTCTTGCTTTTTCACTTAAGTCAATAATTTTCAATCTTCTCATTCCTAATGAAAGAATATGATTAACATAATAACCTCCTTGATCAGGACCTCTATGATAGATAGATTCATTCATCTTTTTTATAAGTTCTTTATCATTAAAATTAAACCCATTAATTCCGCACATGGAACTTAGAATAAATAATGCATAAATAAAGATTATTAAGTTTTAATGCGTATATAACTAGATGATTATATCATTGAATATATATATATATATATATATATATATTTAAAAGGTAAAAGATTTTTGAAAAGATATGGATTGGGAAAGACATAAAGATTATGTTGATAAAATTGCTGTTTTTG
>JAGVWY010000018.1 GCA_018304055.1 Candidatus Pacearchaeota archaeon | reverse complement strand
ACTCTTCCCAATTCTCTTGAAAGATAAGTTTTACTGATAGAAAGGTTTTATTCTTCTCTTTTGCTGTAATTATCTGTGTTGCTTGAATAACAACACAGAAGGTTAGCACCTAAAAAGGCTAACCCTTTATACTTTATATACTAAGATTTATATACTGAACTTTTACGTTTTACGTGAGGGACTTTGGTGGTTGCAAGAGGATTTAAAAAAGTTCAGTTAGGAAACTTTTGCAGTATTCTATATACAAAATGCAAAAGTTTACTTTAGTAAGATATTTAAATATAAATATTTACTATAAGAAATAAAAGGAGGTGTTTATGGCAGTTAAAAAATCAAAAGCAATTTCTAAAACAGCAATCTCTAAAACTTCTAAAAAAATTCCAGTGCCAGTTGGAGTAAAAGTTATTTCAGTAGTTTACTGGATAACTTCAGCTTTAATGATTATTGGAGGAATATCTTTGATTGTTGGTAAGGAACTTTTAATAGAAATCAATCCTATTCTTACAGCATATACCAGCTTATTAACTTTAATGGCTTTTATTATAATAGCTATAGGAATATTAGAGATTTTTATTGGAATAGGTTTATGGAAAAGAAAATCCTGGGCAAGAATAACTGCAATAATACTATCGATAATAGGGATACTTGCTGCATTAGTAGGAATGGCTAATAAAGACATCTTAAACAATATCTTAGGTCTTGTCATTAACGGAGCAATTGCCGTTTATTTACTATTCAGCTATAATGTTAAAAAAGCTTTTTATTAAAGCAACTGACAGATTAGATAATTATTTAGGTCAGTTGCTTTATTCGAGAGAGCAAAAAGTGAATGAAAACATTTTGATCTCTCGTTATAATTTTTTTTATTTTTCATTAAAAACAGCTTGGCATTTTCCATTAACACACCCACAACTTCCCTGTCCACAATCAAGAGTTCCAGGTTCACATTCCAAAGTGCAAAAAATATCTTCACAATTAGGAGCTTTGTTTTTAGAAACACAACTATTCGGATGACAGCAACCAGCAGGAACACAATCACTATCACTAACACATTCATTTAAAGTTTCTAAAGGTTTATCAATATTAATCCAGATAAAAAATCCAATAAAAAATACAATTAGTATAAAAAATACCATAAACAATAATTTCTTCTCTGAAATTCTCATGGAATGGAAAAGAAAATTAACTATAAAAGTTTTATGAATGTGCTGTCTCTAATCTTCTACCCAGTTCACCACTAAGTTCTCTTGCAATATCATCAATACTCTTTCCTTCTTTATATCCAACTTCTCTAAAGAGATCATCTGCCATTTTTATTATTTTACCGTTTCCATTGCTTTCAGGTCCATATCTCTCTAACAACTCTTTTCCAAAATTAAGTGTTAGCCCATTTATTATAAGATGGGCATCTTTTGCATAATCGGCATTAGCTCTTGTAGTCAATGCAACATATCTGCTTTGATTTCTAGCAAACTCTGAAGCTAACAGTACTTCCCGAGCATAGTGTTGACCATCACTAGTATAAACTAGAATATTTCCTCTATTAGATGGTTCTCTATGAAGATTAAATAAATCAAAACCATTTAAGGGTAATAAACAACTACCATTACCATTTCTCTCTAATTTATAATTCCCACTCTCAATTCTTCCTTTATAAGGTATTTTTCTTTTTTCCATGATAATAACCAACAAAACAACTAATTAAAAAATGCGTATTTATTTTTTGTGAAAATGGAAACATTTATATATAAAAAAGAATTTTCTACAAAAAATGAAATCAAAGATAAAAAAACTGCTTTTTGAGTGCACAAAAAATTCTCGAATAACTACAAAGGAGTTAGGAAAAAGAATAGAAGCAAGCCAGCAATCAGCTTCATACCTTTTGAACACCTTAAAAAGAAAAAAAATAATAGAGTCTCCGTCTACAATTGTTGATGCAGTAAAATTTGGATTTATTAATGTGATTGTTGGAATAAATTTTATAAAAACAGACCATGCAACAAAAAAACAAGTATTGGAAGATTTAAGAGATTATAATTCCATCACAGGCATAGAGGAGTGTAAGGAAGGAGTTGATCTTATTATTGATTATGTTGTCCCAAATCTGTCAGCATTTAATAAAGTTCATCTAGAAATTGCAGACAAATTTTCAAACAAGACAAGGATTGTTTTTGTCTATCCAATAATAGTTTCCCATGAATATTATAAGAATTATTTGATAAGAAAATTTGATTCAACAGACAAAATCCTCTTTGGGGATAGAGAGATAGTAGAAATCTCAAATGACGAATCTCTCATTTTAAAAGAGCTAGTAAGAACTCCAGACAAAAAACTAATAGATATGGCTGAATCAACAAATGTTCCTATTAAGTCAGTGATCAAGATAAAGAGGGATTTAGAAAGAAAAGGTATTATTAGAGGATATACCTCCATATTAAATAACAATAAACTAGGTATACAGAGACAAATAATATTATTAAAATTTTTAGGAGAAGGGGTAAGAGAAATTGACAAATTTTCTGATTATGCAAAAAATAACAAGAATATTATTAGGTTTCTAAAGCTTATAGGAGAATATCAAACAGCAATAATAATCGAGGAAATGGGAGAAATTAATCTTATAAGAGATATCAGGGAAAATTTCCCTATAGAGAACTATAGGATTATGAAAAGCGAAAAAATCCATAAGAAAAATTATCTGCCAATTTCAAATGGTATTGATTAGATAATAGTAACATAAGGTTTATAAATAATTGCCTGATTTTTAGCCTTTTACTTTAAAAAGGAACCTAAAAACTGATTATTCATTTGTTGTTTTTTCTTATCTTTCTCGTCTAATAAAAATATGAATATTCTTACTCCAGTATTATCTTTTGTAAAATATTCTTATTTTTCTATGCTTTTTACAATTATTACAAAAAATTCATACTAATTTTTTATTTAGTTTAAAGACTTACTTTTTATAGCTTATTTGTAAATATCTAAGTTAAACCTAAGGTAAAAATGGAAGTTGATGATGAGCCAGATGATGGTGCAAAATCAAAAGAATTTAGAGAATATTCTCAATGGAAATTCAGAGAGAAACATAAGTGCAGTTATTGCAACATATAAAAGGTGTCCACATAAAAGACAACCTCATCTCAATCCCATATCATGGGCTGCAGAATCCTTGGGAAATCAGCCAAATATCGCTGAAATTATTTTTGTAGATGATTGTTCCCATGATTATTTTGATAGTACAATTGATTATATAGAATCAAAAATCTCTAAAGAGATTAAAGTAACTGCAATTAAAAATAATGAAAGGCTTGGGTTAGGCGAAACGAGAAATGTCGGAATTAACAATGCTCATCATCCCCATATATTTTTTATGGATGATGATTGCATAGTTGTAAGCTCATACGTTCTTCCTCATATGCAATATGCTTTTGAATATCTGAAATCACGAGGGATACCAGTAGGGTCACTGATTCCGCCAGTTAATGGGAATAGTCTAGAAACAATACTAACAGATGATTCAGAAATTGCTAAGGTTAGTGCTGAAAATGGGGCGAGAGAAGGCACATCTACTAAATTTCCTTTGCACTACCTTAAAAATCCAAATAAATACCTGCTTAATCATGAAAGAAGGATTTGGCAGCCATTAGAAGTAGATTTTTTTTATGGAGTTTTTTTAACAGATAAAAAATCAATCACAGAAACAGGCGGATTCCCAACGACATCGTGGAGAAGTGCCGCTGGCCAGGATATTGAACCAGCGTTTGTAATGAAAAAAAGTGGAAAAAGGATATTTTATTTGCCATCTTATGATATTAATTTTAGAGTTTTACATATGAGATACGGTGATCCTGAAATAGACAGTGTTCCCTACACATTTAAAGTATGTGGATTATCATTTGATGAAATACTGAGAGTTTCTAAAAGTAAAGCAGTAGGACATGGATGCAGAGTTCCTGAATCAGAAAGATTAAAAACAGTCATCTTAAGTGATGCCAGATTAATCTTTAAATTTTATGGAAAAAGGTTGGGATATGAGAACTTAGAGGGGCTATACAATAAATTTAGTGATGATATGGGGGAAAAAGAATCATTTTATAGTGCAGTCCAAGATTTAATCCCCTTCTTGTTGGATGAAGAAATTTTTTCTAAATACGACGCAAGATATATAAGACAAAGATATCTTAGCGAAGCAAGAACAATAAGCTAAAAAAAGGTTATCATGAAAACTATTAATCTATCAAAAATTTATTTAAAAGAAAAAATAGCTCAAATGGTCATGGTTAATGGGAGCAAATATAATCATGATTTTGTTACATTATGTGTAGGCGGCATATACCTAGGAAAATTAAATTCTAAAGAAGAATACAAGAAATTAATAAAATACTATAAGGACAATTCAAAAATTAAACCGTTGTTCTCGGTTGATATGGAAGGTTCATATAATCCATTTGAAAAATTCTTTAACTGCAAAACTTTTGGAGAGGTAATAAATGAAAAAGATGCATATGAGTTAGGATTATCACAAGGAAGAATAGTAAAAGAGCTTGGATTTGATATTAATTTTTCTCCAGTAGTTGAAGTAAAAAATCGCGTATGGCCAGGAAGAAGTTTTAAAGGAGATTTTATTGAAGTCAAAGAAAAAATAATTAGTTACATTAAAGGACTAAAAGAATGTGGAACAATTGCAACAGCGAAACACTATCCAGGGGGAAGTATGGTTAAAGACCCCCATAAATTAATGTATAAAACAAAAATCTTTAATGAAGATTTAGAACTGTTCGATATAGCAATGAAATCAGGAGTGAACGCTATAATGATAGGTCATCCAATAGTTTTCGGAGCAATTGATTCGAAAGGTAAACAATCAACCATCTCACCTGAAATAATTCTTCCCTTAAGAAAAAAATTCAATGGTTTAATCATAACAGATGATATTCATATGATGGGATTAAGATCTTATTTATTAAATTTTAATAAAGTATATATAGATTTAGTTAAAGCTGGTAACGATATTCTATTAGAAGCGACACCTCGCTTTACAAAGTATGAAGGAATCAAAAAAAGAATTGAAAATCTTGAAAGGGCAATTAAAAAAGGAATTGTATCAGAGGAAAGAATTAACGAGAGTGTTAAAAAAATACTGGAAATAAAAGGCTACAAAATTGTATATTGAATCCAAATCTATTTAAACTAAATAATTTTTAATTATAGTAAACCAATTTATATTTTATGGTAAGTTGGTTTCCTAATGAGTCAAACAACAACCTAATAAATTAGTTGTTTGACTATATAAAAAGAGGTTGTAGTAAGATGAGAATAATACCTATAGGCGGTTTTAATGAAGTTGGGAAAAATATGACTGCTGTTGATTTAGGAGATGATGTTATCATTTTCGATTGTGGATTATATTTACCTCCAATTGTAGAATTAGAAGAAACTGAAAGAGCCTATACAGAAAAAAAACTAAGAGTTATTGGAGCAGTTCCTGATGATCTTATTTTAGATAGACTCGGATTAAGAAAAAAAGTAAGGGCTATTATTCCAAGCCACGCGCATCTAGACCATATAGGAGCATTGCCTTTTTTAGCTCAACGATATAACGCAGAAATAATCTCAACGCCATATACAATTCAAGTATTAAAAACGTTGTTAGAAGATGAGAGAATAAGTCTTCCTAACAGACTTATTTCAGTTCACCTAAATTCCTCATATCTTATTAAAGGAAAAAACAGGAAGTATAAAATTGATTTTATAAATATTACCCATTCTACTCCTCAAACTTCTCTTCTCGCACTTCATACACCTGCAGGAATAGTACTTTATTCAAATGATTTTAAGTTTGACAATAATCCGATTTTAGGACAAAAACCAAATTATGAAAAAATAAAAGAAATAGCCAAACAAGGAGTAAAAGTTTTGATATGCGACTCCTTATATGCGGGTGATGAACGAAAAACTGCAAGTGAGAAAGTAGCACGAGCATTGTTGGAAGAAGTTTTGCTAACAACAAACAACCAAGGAAAAGGCGTTATTGTTTCTACTTTTTCTTCTCATATAGCAAGATTAAAATCAATCGTTGATTTCGGAAAAAGATTAGACAGAAAAATAGTCTTTCTCGGAAGAAGCTTAAATAAGTATGTAATAGCTGCATCAAAAGTAAACCAATGTCCTTTCAGAAATGATATAGAACTTGTTAGCTATAGAAAACATTTGGAAAAAAGAATAAAAAAAATCAATGATAAAAGAGCAGACTATCTTATTGTTTGCACCGGCCATCAAGGAGAACCAGGAAGTATCTTAGAAAGAATGTCAAGAAATAAGTTGCCATTTCAATTCAAACACGAAGACCATGTCATTTTTTCCTCTTCTATTATCCCGGCAAAAACAAATATAGAAAATAGGGAAAAGCTAGATCTAAGACTTAAAAAAAGCGGGGTAAGAATTTTTAATAATATTCATGTTTCAGGACATGCTGGAAGAGAAGATTTAAGAGATTTCATAAATATGGTGAATCCTGAACATGTTATTCCAGCTCATGGAGGACATGATAAAACTCTTCCTATGATAGAACTATGTGAAGAACTTGGATACAAAAATAAATATCTTCACCTTGCAACTAATGCTCATCCAATCATGATCTAACCGTAAACTTTTGCATTTTATGTATAAAGAACTTTGCATAATTGTGATTTCCGAAGGAAATTTGGGCAAAGTTCTTCTTAGAGCACTTTGTTAACAAAAACTTCTTGTGTATTTTTGAAGTTTTTGGAACAGAAATTTCGTTACAATCGCTTACTCGAAATTTCTGTACTACTATTTTTTCAAAATTCTCTATAAAATACTGCAAAAGTTTCCGAACTGAACTTTTGTTGAATCCCCTTATAAAACACCAAAGTCCCTCACGTAAAACGCAAAAGTTCAGTAACCGATATATATTTAAATACAAAAACTATTTAATTAAAAATGGTGAATGAGGATATAGTAACAGCGTTAAAAAATGCGATAGACAGAGGAGAATCATTAGAATCAGCTATGCAAATATTGATTAATTCTGGATACGGTTTACAAGATGTTGAAGAAGCTTCCTATTATATATCGAAAGGTGCTATTTCTATGACTGAAATAAAAAACAATGAACATTTTGCCATGCCTCAACAAAAAAACTCTTTTTTTCAACCTTCACTAAAGCCAGCATACCAGCAAAGCCCTACAACAAGACCGCAAAATATACAACCCGCCCCCTACACACAACCAATGGTCTCCAAACAAATTCAGACACAACCTACCCCTCAACAAAATCAATTTATTCCTCAAAGCCAACCAATACAAACACAAAATGCTGAAATTAAAAAATCAAAAAATTCATATGGATTGGAAATATTTCTCATTATTATTTTGCTAATTCTTATCGGAGTGTTAGTATCGGTCATACTTTACAAAGAACAAATTTTAGAATTTTTGTCTAGATGAAAGAAATTCTAAAATGAGATCACTACAACAATTAACTCTATTATTAAAAGGATAACTCCAAAGATTCCAGCTATCTTGAGGGATTTACTCATAGTTTATATAAATTAATATACTTTTCAAACACTGGATTTAACATAACATTATTTACATTAAATTAATAGTAATCATATAATCATAAGGATTTACAAATGGGGGCGTGTCTAACAATTCCTTTTAGACTTTAAAATAAGTGAATATAAGTACTTTATTTTTATCAAAATTTTAAATGTTAATAATAAAAAAGTTCTATAATGTCTGGACTTTTGCTTTTTAGGGGCTATAATACGATATTCAATTTTTTATTTTTTAGACACGCTCTACAAATGGATAAAATTAAATATTCTGTGATTTTGATATAGTACATGAACGATGTTACAAAATTATTAAAAAAGAACTACATAAATATTTCTAAATTTTCTAGCAAGGATGAAGAAGAATTTTATAAGTTTCTTAAAAAATCAGATATTAATAACAAAGCGTTTGAGAATAATTGGCCTTATATTTTACAAGCCACGAGAAATAGACATTACAAATTTTATTATAGAGATTCTATAGTATTTTTTACATTAAGGTTTAAAAAGTCTAATAAAAATTTTATTGTAGTGGTCAATTTTCTCGGAAAAGAAAGAAATGAAGCAGTTTTAGAACTTTGTAATATCTTAAAAAAGAATAATATTAATGTTTTAATCAAAAATATTGATAAAAAAGAAATTTATTTTTGGAAAAAACAGGGATTTATAGAATCTATTAAACCTTGGAGTAGATATTCTTTTCGTGATGATAATACTTTTCCACAGCATATTTTATCTAGAGACATAATTAAACTCAGAACCTTTAGTAGAGGTTATATGAGATTATTCAGAAAATTTGAGAAAGAAAACATTATAACAGAGTCTTATAAAACAAAAAATGATTTTTTAACAAATGAGTTACTGCATAAAAATGCCAATTTTCTTTATGCTAAAGGTGTTGATAAAAAAGAAGAGGTCATTGGTGCACATTTATTCTTTTTTGATAATAATGTTAAAAATAAAATAAGACTTCAACATATAAGGAATAAAAAACTAATCGGAGTTTCTTATCTTACACTTATAAATGATGTTGCTTTCGGTAATGCATTATTCTGTAAAAAAGAAAAGGATATTATGAAATATCTGGCTTATGAAGGAATGATGTATGTTATTAATAATTATCAAAAAATTAAATTTTTTTCTATTCAGGGTTCAGAAAATAAAGGACAAAACTTTTTCAAAAAAAGATTTAATCCTATTATTTCTATAGAAAAAACTCATTTAATCTTATCATAACAATCCAAAAATTTTTATAGTACTAAAATTATTTAATTTAGAATTGAATAACCATCCACAAAATGACTGTCTATCAACCACGCGAAGATTCTTATTTAATGCAAGAAACTCTAATTAACTATTTGAAAAATTTAAGAAAATCTATAGAGAATTTTGAAAAAATAGGAGCAACAAAATTCTCTAAGAAGAACTTTGCCCAAATTTCCTCAGGAAATCGCAACCATGCAAAGTTCTCTATAAGTATTCTTGATATGGGCTCTGGAAGTGGAATATTAATCTTAAAATGTAAAGAGTTAGGTTTTAATAGACTAACCGCTGTTGATATAGACGAAGAAACAGTAAATTACCTTAATAAATTAAAAATAAAAGCCATTAGATCAGATTTATTTTCAAATATCAAAGGAAAATTTGATCTTATTATTTTTAATCCTCCTTATTTGCCAGAAGATAAGCGAGAACCAAAAGATAGCAGGATTCACACAACTGCAGGAAAAAAAGGATATGAACTAATCATTAATTTTTTAGAACAAGCAAAAAATTATTTAAAAGATAGTGGGAAAATTCTTCTATTATTTTCCTCTTTAAGCAAACCTAAAATAATAAAAAATAAAGCTAGAGAACTTGGTTACAAAACGAAATTACTCAACAAAAAGAAATTATTTTTTGAAGAGCTTTTTGTTTATGAGATTATGATGAAATAATAGTTTTATGATTAATTTTTGAATTGACAAAAATTATCTAAAAATTTAAAAATAGCATATATTTTGAACTAAAATGGGAACAATAAAGAAAATTATTGCTGGAGTAGCACTTTTAGGAAGTTTATACTTCTGCGGAAAAACAATACAAAATGCGTACAATTGGCACTCATTTGATAAAAATGTTACAAAATATGTAGAAGTAGCAAATGGTGCAGTTACTGCAGGAAGGAAAGAAGGTATTGTTTCAATGGAAGAGAGTTTGGATACTGCTTATGAAAATGCTAAAGCATGGGAAGGAACAAACCCTGCTATTATTTGGAAAACTTCTTATAGTGATGTTGATACTTTTATGGTTTTGACAAAAAGAGCAAGTCAGCGCGCTCGTGAAATTGGTCAATTAGAAGAAGCATTAAGAACAGGAGAAGCTCCTATAGATGCAGCAGAGTGGGTTAAGATAACAGTAAATTCTTTAAGAGTAAACGAAAATGATTCTCCGTTATTAAAAAGAATTGCATACAGCGAAAAAGGACAAACAATCGCAAGTTCTTATGAAGCTTTAAATGATGTTATTGCTGGAGGTTCAAGAGTTAGTGGAGAAAAAACTTCAACTGAAGATAGATCTCTCGCATATACTTTAGATAGAGCTAGTGGATGGAGAGCTATAATCAGAACTGAAGCAGATGATTATAAAAATGCTGCAGCTCAAACAAAAGTTGCCATGATAAATTCAAATATGGGTTATCTTACAGATGCTATAGCAAATTTGAAAAAGGCATATGCAGCAATTGAAAAATATCCTGATAGTAAAAATTTATCAATCTGGAGAGATGTTGCTACTATGAATCAAGGTGTATTGGAAAAATCTATATTAAGTGCTGCAGATAAATTCAAAGAAGTTGAATATACTGATCCATCTTTAAAGTATTCTGCTGGATGGTGGGATAGAGTGTCAAAACTAGGAGAATCAATTGGTGGAGATGAAACTCCTTGCCTAACAGATTTGGCTGATAATATTTGTGGAAGATATGCAACAAGATTTGGTTGTGATATTGCAATACTTTTGTCATTGGGTGCACTTAGTGGATGGAGTTTTTTGACAAGAGATGAATAAATAAGTTTATTATAAAAATTTCTTAGATACTATTATACAGAAATCTTTATATTGTAATTATAAATCTTATTTTCATGAGTTCATTAAAAGAGAGATATGTTGAAAAAATAGGATATGATTATGAAAGAATAAAAACAGAACCATGGTATCTTGCTCAACTAGCATTAGAAGGAGCTTTAGAAATAGACTTTTATCTTCTGGGAAAAAATAATGATTTTAGTCACGTTCAAGAATTAGCTGACATTTTAAGAGAATACCAACTAAAAGACAGTGATAATGCACTTACCTGTCCTTATTTTCCTTATCTTCCTATTTGGAGAGCTATGAAAAAAGATTCAGATAAAAATATAGGAAAATACTCAGGACTAGCATTAGAAATGAGATTATTAAATGCTGAATTGAAGGACATTCCTTTCAAAGCTAACAGAATTAAAGAATTGAGTTCTTTTTTATGTGACTTGTCAAGAGAATTTTCTTCTGAACATCGTATTTCACAACCATTTTATCTAGCTGCATAACAATAGGTATGGGAAATCCATTCAGCAAATTTAGTCGTAAATGAATCTTTGTATCTTTGTGTTCTCCAATTTTGGTATTCTTCAAAAGTCATTTCAGATAAAGTTTTGTTTGTGCCTCTTGGAACAAAAACTAAGAATAATCTACTCCAACTGTAATCCTGTATTTCTCCTCTTGAAGAATGGGAAAGTGAACCATCAATGTTTGATTCAAAATAAACTGGTTCAGATAAGCTTTCATCTAAATATGCTAAGCAATTCTTAAATTCACAATCTCGCGGTTTATCCTCAACTAATTTCAAAATTCCATAAATGCCAATTGTTTCCAAAGCAAAATTTACAAATGTTTTTGGGAAACCATTAAGAGAGGGAATATAAAATCCAGAGTCTAAAGCAATACATGGCTTTCTGATTTTTTCATAAGCAAAAAAAACTTTTTCCCTAGCAATTTCTCTTAAATCCTCGCTTCGTGGTTCTGGTAATTCAAGTGGATAATGAACTAATTCAATTCCATATTTTGATAAAGCATTGCTCACTGAATTAACTTTTCCTTTGTTAGTTGTAGCAAAGTAAATTTGATTCATACAATAATGCATTTCTCACTGAATTATAAATCTTTTCCTTAAGAGTTGGGAGAAGACATCTCTAAGTATTTATTTTTTAACACACTTAATTCTTTATCAAATTGATCTCTTTGTTCCTCTGGGATTAAATGTCTGTTGTTTTCCATTACTTGAAAACAATATGTATAAAAATGCTGGCCCTTTCTCAGTCCACTTACTACTGACCCAATAAACCCCTTTTTTCTTTTACCTCCATCAGTATGAAGACAATCTCTAAATCTTTCCATTAATTGAATAAGAGAGTCTTCATAACCTTCCTGTGCATATCTGTTACTTACTAGTTTGTGTCTCTCTATAATCCTTTCAAGACGTTTATACGCTGAGTTAATATATTTTATTTGTTTATCAGAAAAATATCTATGTCTATTAAAAAATCCTATAGTTGACTTAGGATTAAAAGGACCAAAAACATGTTTGACTAACCCAGATTCCTCAGTATAACGCAACATTTTTGTTAGTTTTGAATATGCCTTTCTGTAATTTACATCAGTAATTTGTACTAAAGGAATTAAATTAACCATAACCAAAATTAATAATAAATTATATTTAAGTTTTGTTGCAATATAAAATAATTACAGACAATTCTGATGATTAGATCACATATAAATCAGAATTCTCTGATAGATAATTCCCAAACTATAGCAAAAGACTCTTAAAATTTACCAAAATGTCTCCTATGAGAATTCTGCAATTGATTTATTTTATTAACATATTTAAAGTTATTAAGCATTGTTGTGATGTAACATTACGACAAGCTCCTATTCGTGGTCAAAGCCACATTATGATCAGTCGTTGTATTGTTTTATTTTTGAGAGGGTGCTCTAATATTTGCAACGGATTAAAAATCCAAGTTCTCTAACAGAGTCACCCCTTTCTTATGTCATAAGACTATTATTTCGATTCATCAAACTTGCTATTTTATTTACCTCCATCTTATTTATTGATATTAATTACTTATTTTATTTAATTGTTTCTCAGAATTCTCATATCATCTTTTGTTATATTCGGAAGACTTAAATAAATTGGTTAAAAATTTAAGTCTTCCGTTATATGTGCGATAATCAAGGGAATTATCCATAATCAAAATTATTTATGTTATGTTGTGCTATTTTTTAGAGAATTATCCCTCATCACAACTATCTTTATAAAAACAAATTTCTCTTGAGTTATATCCTAAAAATAAAAATGGTGAAGTTTGCTCATATCGCTGATTGTCATTTAGGTGGATGGAGACAGCCTGAACTCCAAGAGTTAAACATGCAGACGTTCAGAAAAGCTATAGATATATGCATAAATGAGAAAGTGGATTTCATATTGTTTGCAGGGGATTTGTTTGATTCCGCATTTCCTCCTATAGAAACCCTTAAAGAAACGTTTGCGGAATTTAAAAAAATAAAAGAAGCCGGGATAAAATCTTTTTTAATTGCTGGTAGCCATGATTATTCTGTCTCTGGAAAAACATTTTTAGATGTATTGGAAAAAGCTGGTTTTTGCGAGATATGTAAATATGAAGAAAGTGAAGAAGAAACCCTATTGAAACCATCAAAATATCAAGCAATCCATATTTACGGCTATCCAGGGAAAAAATCCGGGCTTGAAATCCATAAAATAAAAAAAATAAAGATAAATGAACCATATGAAAACAATTTTAGGATATTAATGTTGCACACAACAATTACTGAAGCAATTAACGATAATATTCCCATAGAATCAGTGTCACTGTCAGAACTTCCAAAAGCAGATTACTATGCATTAGGACATATCCACATTGACTTTGAGCTAGACGTAAATGGAAAAAAAGCAATTTACGGCGGCCCTTTATTTCCTAACAATTTCAAAGAATTAGAAGAGCTAAAATACGGAAGTTTTTACATTGTAGAAATAAATGGATTTCTGAAAACAACAAAAAAAGAAATAAAATTAAAAGAGCCTATACTAATAGATGTTAAAATAAATGATGCTATACAAGGAACGAAAAAAATAATAGAGGAATTATCTAAAAGAGACTTAAATGATAAGATAGTGTTATTAAAAGTATATGGAGAAATAATAGAAGGAAAAACTTCTGATATAAATTTTGGAGAAATACAGGAATTTATAGAAAAATCAAGGGCTTTTTCATTTCTAAAAAACACCTCAAAATTAGAAATGGAAAAGAAAGAATTGCAATTTGAATTACAAAAAAGTGATAAAGAAAAAATAGAGGAAATATTAGTTAAAAACTACAAAAAGGAAAATCCTTCATATTTTAATGAGTGTATTCTTCCGTTAATGGAAGCATTAGGCATGGAAAAACAAGAGGACGAAAAATCAGCTAGTTTTGAGTCTCGGCTTCTTTCTGAATTAAGCAAGATATTAAAAGTTGATATGAATAATTAATATCTAGTTTTTACATTCTGCAAATTAGATTCTTCCTGAATAAATTTAAAACGCTCTTGCGACTCAACAGATTTCTTTTCTTCTACTTCAACACTTACTTTTCTCTGATGATATCCATAAGTTGCCTGTTTATATTCATGGTCGTATCCGTTATCATAAAATCTGAATCTATCAAATCCATAATTGCCATTTTCAAATTTATCATAGTAATCAAGTTTATATTTAAATGAAAATCTTTCATCAACACTTTTTGAATGCTGTTTTTCAAGACTGAATTTTTTATTGAAATCAACTATTAAATTATTTCTATGAGGATTCTGGAAACTCATCGACTTATGAGAAACTCCTCTATTCCACCATCCAGCATTTACAAAACTAGTTCCGAACAGAGACACCATCATTAATAATGCCAACAATAATCCAATGCTTTTCATTTTTACCTCCTTATAACCAATTGATATATTAAGGAAAAAAGTAGATTTAAAAGTATGTTGTAAATTCAATACATCAGATTAATTTGAAAGAATTAATTCTTTTTGAAGTATCAATATAATTATTTTTTAATAATATGGACTTGAACCATAAGATTTACTACCATATCTATGGCTTTCTTCGTATTCAACTTTAACTTGTGTTCTTTGAGTAGTATACGCACCATATTTGTAATTATGTTCGTATCCATTATCATAATAAGTAAATTTATCATAACCATAATAACCAGCATCATAATCATTTTTATAATCTAGTTCATATCTAAAATTGTATTTATGATAAGTTTTATCTACCTGTTTGTTAACATTATAATAATTATTATATCCTAGATTAAATCCCTTGGAATAATATCCAGTATAAGTTGTAGGTTTACCATATGAAGAATCACAGTTTCTAAAATATCCGTCTTTTGCAACACAAGCACTAGCACTTGCAAAACTGATAGTTAATAAAATAGCAAAGACGCTGGCAATAATAAAATAATTTCTCTTTTCCATCTATATTACTAATAAATCTTATATATAAATCTTTTGCATAAAATTTCATTACTAAAGTTCAGTACCAAAAAAATGAAAAAAATGAAGGATAACTATAGCCATAACCTCCGCCAAAATAAGGATATCCATATCCCCCATAAAAACTAGGATAACCATATGCTCCATAACTTACAAAATAACTTGGAGGATTATAATCTCCGCTAGCATATTTTACATATCTATAATTTCCATAAGATCCTTTGAAAATTGGAGTAGAAGCATAACTAGCTGTATTATAATTATAACCATTGCCATAAGAATAACTTGAAGAGTAACCAGAAGAACTGCTTGAACTATAACTCTTAAAATAAGAAGAAACACTGCTTTTAGAAGAATCTCCTGTGTATCTGTGATTATAAACTCCTGTGTCACAATCATAATAATATCCTGAAGAGCTTTGGCATAATGCTGAAACAAAGCTAATACTAATTATGAAAAAGACAAATGTGATAATGGAAAGTAATTTTTTCATGGTACAATTAATTTCTACAACAAATAATAACAAAACCACCTATTTAAATTTTTCTATTTGTGATTACTATAAAGTAAAAACTTATATCCAAAATAAATAAATAAAAAACTATTTAAAAACATAAAATATGAAAATGTATGAGTATATGGAGATATGTGGGAGTTGACGAATCTAATCATGGTTTTAACAGACAATCAGATATTCCTGAAATCTATGTTGCAGTATCTGCACAAAGTAGAGAAGAAACAGAACTTAGAAATCTGCCTAAATTCCGCGATGACATTGATTTTATAGAAGAAACTAACAATGATTATTCATTCTTGCTTTTTTCAAGAGCAGATAAGTTAACTATCCCTAAAAGTAAAAAGCTAGGCATTGTTTTAGGAAGTTTATTAGCTCATGAACAGGTTAGAGAGGCTCTTGATATGTATGTAGATGGATTATGGAATGAATGGGACAAGAATTTTGCAATAGAAGTTTTAGCTGATGTAACAGCCATGCCAAAAGATACAATTAAAATAAAAGATGGAACAGATTTAGATAGAAGAATAAAAATTGTCAATTATGCAGATATAAGAGCCTATTGGTTATTTTCCAGAAAATCACTAGAAGATCTGACAGAAAATCCTTACAGAAAAGAGCTTTTAAGAAAGTATGTAAGATAAAAAGTAAATTGAAATTTTAATAGTATTAATGAAGTATCATAAATATTCGTATGAATCTGGAAGTAATTTTATTATTCTCCCTTTACAATCTTCAGGCGTTAAATTCTTTAATACATTTAAGATAATTTCAGATTTATATAGTAATTCTAAATTCTCTTTCTGTGATTTGAGCTGCAAATTTAAGAGCAGATTTGATGTGCTCTTCAGTGAGAGAAGGATATGCTTTAATGATTTCTTTAACATTCATTCCAGCCTGAAGCATTTCAAGTACAAGGTAAACCATAATTCTTGTGCCTTTAAATGTGGGGGTTCCTCCACAAATTTCATTATCCGCAACAATATATTCATTAATTTCAACTCTCATATTAAGAATAATAACAAATAATAGATAAATTTATGTATTATTATCAAGGATCATATCTGAAAAATCTTCTTTTCCAATTTTTATCTAAAAGTATATCACCATAATTCTCAACTAAATATCGAGCATTATTAAAAGTTATAACCCATTGAGCTAAAAGATTAAAAGAATCCATTGATAAACAAGGTCCATCTGTTTGTTTTAATCGTTCTACTAAAGCTAATTCAGCATTATCAATTTGAGCACTATCTTTTGCTTTTAGTTGAGTTAAATTTATTACACCAATATATCTTCCTTCATCGTTATCACTCATATCTGAAATACAAAAACCTGCAAAATTTTCAGGCATTTTACTATCTAATTCTTCATAATGTTTTTTCATTTCCTCTAAAGTTCTTTTTCTATCAAACCTAGTTGTTGTCTGTTGCTCCCAATCATCAAAGTATTTTTCAAGGTCAGCTAAATCTAACTGAAGTCCCCTCCAATGTCTTATATCATCTGAATCTCCTTCATAATTTTGAGCATCAATTAAATAAGATAAACCAAATAATTTACTATATTCTTGGGAAATACCAATATGTGATAAAGGTTCGTGTTTTAAAGAGGCAACAATAACATCTAAATATTTTGATAAAGGAACTTCAAATCTCTCGTTACTCTTATGACGCCCCCCCTCTTTAAGAGACTTTAAATTAGATTCTTTAACTTTTAATTCTCCGATATATTGAGAAATAATTTTATCAATGTCTCTGCTCACTTGAACAACATCATGAGAATATAAACCAAATATAGATCGATGATATCTTCTATTATCGTTACTAGCATGATTGTCACTCATCACATTGGGTCTTACAACTTCACATTTTACTTCCATAATTATAATATTGTTTTTTCATTTAAAAACATTATGGCAGAAAAGTATATCTAATGAAAAAAGACTTCATCATAAATCTTCATTTTCAATATCACCAATTCTTTTTCTTAAGAGAACTTTGAATAATTGACATTTCCGAAGGAAATCTAGCAAAGTCTTCGCAAAGTCTTCAACTTCTGTGAAGTTGAATGAATCAGAAATTTTCAATTTCTGAGTTCTTCTTAGAGAATTTTGTTTTTCAGAGTTTTTCAAAATTCTCTTAAGGAATCTAATTCTTTTCGTATTCTATTTAAATCAATTTGTTCTTGTGCCATAAAATAATATGTTAAGAAACATTAAAAACCTATCTATTAAAGGTTATTTATCAGAAAGCTGATCATATATTTGAGTTAATAATTCTAGTGTGCTTGAATACCAATGTTGAAAATATCTTCTTTGGCCACTTTTTAAAGTAGCATTTGAATCCTGACTCAATGGTTCAAGAATCTTCCAAAGAGTTTGAGTGTAATTTATCATTTCTTCAATATTCTCGCGCAAATTTATTATTTGTAATTGAGAATCAACTAAATTTTGATTTGGTTTATTAGTATGTCCCTGACTATAATCTTTACCGATTTTTACTCCTTGTTTATTTTGAAGAGTTTTGCGATAATATCTCAAAAGTCCTTCTGTCGTTAATTCGTCTCTGTCTGATATTACTCTGTGAATATAGGTATTGAAAATTCCTTCTGGAATTCTATATAATTTCTGCCAACGACTTGATTGATTTTTAGTAAACCCCATATCTTCTAAAGTCTTCTCTTGATATAATCGCGATTTACGATCTCCTCCATGTAGTTGCATTTTAGCCAGAAGTTCACCAGCTTTTCTTTCTGCACGCAGCTTTATTTCTGTTGCATAATTTTGAAAATCCAAACCTAGTCTCGCAGCTCGTGCAAAATGAGCAATAGTTCCTGCTTGTACAATAAGTGGTTGGATATCAACAACACTCCCGGCTTCTGCTAGTACATTTTGTATTTTATCCAGAACCATAATCTGCATTTCTAAAGATCCAGTATTTTTTCTATTACGCATTCTGATTATTTTAATTATTCATTAATTAAAAACATTCTTATTATAGAGAATAATACTCATCCCATAAAATTTATTCATTCTCCGCCAACCCTTTTCTCTGTCTGATTTCTCGTATAACTTCTGGTTGAATATTTGGAGGAACTCTTTCAAAGCTCTGGTCAACCATGCTGAAAGTTCCTCGTCCTTCTGTAGTGCTTCTTATTTCACTCGCAAGTCCAATCATTTCTGCAACTGGTAATTTAGATTTAATAGCAACGTGGCCTGCTCCTTGTTGAATGTCTAATATCTGTCCTCTTTTGCTTTGAATAAGTTTTGTCATATCTCCCATGTTAGCTAATGGGCCTTCAAAAAGTAATGTCTGGATTGGTTCTAACAAAACAGGAGTTGCGGAATTAATAGACATCCTCATTGAATCTCGAACAGCAGGATAAACCTGTGCAGGACCTCTATGAATAGCATCTTCATGAAGTTTTAAGTCTATTAAACTAATTTTCATTTTAGCGCAAGGCTCTCTTGCTAAAACTCCTGCATCAATAACTTGTTCAACACCATCCATTACCATTTCAATAACCTCGCCTATATGAACTTCTCCTCGAGTTTTATCAAGAAAAACACAATCTTTGTAAATATCTCTATATTGTCTCGCTTCATCATTACTAACTCCTAACTCTGATAATTTTCTCCATAGTTCTTCATTCTTCTTTTTTGTTCTTCCTTCGTGGATTTCTCTTTTTTTTATTGCCTCATAAACCTCATCTTCCAAGGGTTCTACTTCAATAAAAAACAAGTTATGTTTATTAGGAGACTTTCCTTCTCCAGTTTCTCCTTCTTTTAAAACAGTTTCTCTGTAAACAACTATTGGCTCAGATGTCTTTACATCAACACCTTTCTCTGTCTTTATTCTATTTTCAATAATCTCTAAATGCAGTTCTCCCATTCCAGACATTAAATTTTCTCCAGTTTCTTCATTAATTTCAATTTTTAATGTTGGATCTTCTTTAGCTACTTTTTTTAAAACATCAATTAATTTAGGAAGGTCTTGTGGTTTGTTTACTGATATAGATTTTGTAATAACTGGATCAAAAATATGTTTAATGTTTTCAAAAGGTTCTTCTGGCTTTAAAGTTATTGTCTCGCTAGGTCGAGAAACCAAACCAGTAATAGCAAGAACATTTCCTGCAGTTACCTCTTCCATTTGTTCGGGTTTTATACCATTATAAACAAGTACTTGTTGAATTTTTTGAGTTTTTTTATCGCCGTTCAAATAAACATCCATCCCAGGTTTCAATGTTCCAGAAAACAACCTTCCTGCTGAAATCTCTTTACCACTTCTCTGATCAATTATAGTATTAGTAATAATAAATGCAGGTTCTGCATTAGGATCACAATTAACCAAACCTTTTCCAAATTCGCTTTCAGTATCTCCAGGCCATATTTTTGGGATTCTATATTTTTGAGCTTCAATTGGAGATGGAAGATGTTTTATTACAGAATCTAACAAGACTTCAAAAAGAGGAGCATTTTTCCACACCCACTCTTTTCTTTCGTCTTCTAATTTATTATAAAGGTCAATAATATCCTTAAAACCAATGCCTTTTTTCTTCATGAAAGCTACTGATGTTGCCCAATTATCCCTAGCACTGCCAAAAATAACACTCCCATCAGCAACATTCACTTTCCATTTTTGTCTATAGTCTTGTTCTGCAATCTGCTCAATTAACAAGTTAAAATGCTCAATAATTTTCATGAATCGTTCCTGCATTTTCTCTGGAGTTAATTTTAATTCTTTAATCATCCTATCTACTTTATTAATAAAAAGAATTGGTTTAACCCTCTCCCTTAATGCTTGTTTTAAAACAGTTTCTGTTTGCGGCATTATTCCTTCAACAGCACACACTAATACAATAGTTCCGTCAATTGCTCTCATTGCTCTCGTAACATTTCCTGAAAAATCAACATGTCCGGGAGTATCTATTAGATTGATCAAATACTCCTGTCCTTCTAATTCATGAGCCATAGAAACATTCGCTGCATCTACTGTAAGAAGTCTTTCCTGTTCATCAGCATGTTGCCAAGTCATCATACCTCCTTCCAAGCTTCCGGCAAGTTTTTCAGACATCATTCCAGCAGCAGCTAAAAGATTATCGGTAAGAGCCGTATTATGAATAACCATTCCTTCAGAAATAAAATTATGAGTTTCAGGAATTGTAAAATCATAAACTACATCCTGAAATCCTTGCTCTATAGATTTTACTTCAATAAAAGCTAATTGTTGAGCATCAAAATCCTTTAGTTTTTTATTAACAAGCATAACCTGATCTTTTATGTTTATTTTATCGCAGACGATGCTTCCAGAAACTTTTTGAATAAGTATTCTTAACTTTTCAGCTTTTTCTTTATGAAAAAACCCAATTTCTTTTTGATAATTTATAGCTGACAATCCAGAAATTGAAAGAGCATTTCTTTTTTCTTTTATAGCAATACACCCAAATCTTAGTAATAATAAATGAAGATTTTCAATCATTTGTTTGCTTGCAGAAGATATAGTTATAGCTCTCCTTGATTTCTCTACACAACCATCTGTATCAAAATATCCTCTTAAAAACGAGGCCACTAATTTATTGTCAGAATTAAAAATAAAATCTGAAATTTTAATATTATGAGACTTTTTCTTTAAAGGATAATCAAACAAACTCTTTAATATATAAACAAGCGAAAGATTTATATGAATTTCAGGAGTTCTATCAATTCTTCTTACTTTTTTTGTTTTTATTTCTAATTTATTACAGATTTCTATCAACTTGTCTCCAAGTTCTTCCTTTCCAACAACAAATTTTTTTCCAGATCCATCTCCTAAAAATAATCCCGATAAATAAAATAAATCTTCAAAATTTTGAGGTAGTTTGATTTTTAAAGAATTTCCTCCAAATTGCTTTCCTGTTCTATAATAAATATAATCAATTTTGTCATAAATTTTTTCCAAAGAAATTTCAAAGAGATTAGATATAACTATCAAGTCATTTAGATTATATCTGTTCTGCCAAATGCCATGATAAAATGATTTTGATTTTATTGATAATTTTAAATTTTTAATTCCAAAATCATGAATCTTGTCTTTTAAGAAACAATGAAAATCATTTTTCAAATTAACATAAAAATTCTCTTTTGAAAGTTTATTCAATATTTCTGACTTAATGTTTTTGTTAGGTTTTACATCTAACTTTCTCCCACAAACAACTCTGTCTCCAAGCTTTAAATCTTCAGCACAAACCTCTTTAAAACCATCTTTATAAACAATGTATTTATGTTCTGGAGTTGTTTCAATATTAAACCCATTCCTTAATTTTATTTTAATGGTCTTTCCTCCTAAAAGTCTCCATACATATTGTATTTCTTTTTTTTCAATTTTACCAGAATCTTTATTTAAGGTAAAAATTTCAATTTTTTTATTAGGAGAAAAAATAGTATAATCTTCATTTTCTTGAATAATTGTTCCGTTATCTGTAATCTCTTCATAGATTTTTTTAGCTATTTTAATATCCCCATTATGCAACAACAATCTAGAATCACCAGCTATGCATTTACCGTGATGAATATGTGCAGAAGTAGCAATATTTCTAATATTATTCTGATTCTTAATTAATCGTTTTATTCTCTCAAATGGAGTTTCTTTTTTTGCCATTTTTTCTTATTATTAAAAATGAAATCTTAAAAATCTTTGATTTTTATTTGTTACTATTTTAAATTTAATTTTAATAAAATAGTTTAGATACAGATTGATATAAAGAATGGTTTTTAAAACTTTCTTATAATTTTTAGGCAATTTTCTTCTGCCTTTCTAATTCTTTTTTTATAAAATATTCTGAAATTCGATTATCTATTTCAATTAATAGTTTTGTTAATTCACTTTCTTTATTTAAACTATAAAGCCATGCTTTTCCGAGTTTTCTTGTCTTCTTAATAATTCTTTTTTTTATAAGAATTTCAACAATTCTTTCTACAGTTTCCCATTTTGTTTCTGTTTCTCTTGAAATAAATGAAATTGGATAGTCAAAATCATCAAAATTCAGAAAAAAATCCAAAACTTTGATTGATGGCGATTCTCCAAAAACCAAACTAAATGACGATCGTTCCATATGTATTCTATTCATGTACATTTTAAATATTTTTCCTTTCTGGATTTTAAATCCTTTTAGGTAATTTTGTTTATAATGCAAAAATTATAAATAATAAATAAAATTTAATTTAGAAATGTCAATTAAAAGAGCCATATTAAAAAAATTATTCAGGCATAGATATATTGGCGGAAGACATACAGAAATAAGAAACGCTATGAAAGGATTTCCTCCTCACTTATTAAAAGAAGTAAAAAAAGAAATTGAAAACTTGATAAAAGAAAGTTATTTATTAGCAAAACCAAGCACTGGCGAATTGCATGTGAGTTTAAATCCAAGAATGATGGATAAAATAATTCAAGAAATTAAAAATGATAGAAACTAATTCCTTGGCTCTTAAAAATAAAATTTATGAAGATGAAAGATATAAATGAGTAAAACTTTCTTAAGTTATTTTGGATAAAGAACATCTTCAGATGCATAAAGCCATTCCTCTTGAAGATGTTCACCTAAATCACTTACACGTCTCATAGTTTTACCTCGCGCTATCTGCAGATTTTTCTGACTCCCTCTTTTTCACCATAGCAAAACTATCTGCCTCTCTTTTATACGCTTTTATAATCTCGTCAGCTAACGCCTGTTCAATTTTTGTCTTCTTATTAAAAGACTTGTCATAACTTCCTTGAACAATATTCCTTAATGTCATGGTGTATCTTCGCAAAGGACTTACATCAACTGCTTGTGGATACCTTGCTCCACCATATTCTATTACAGTAATGCCATCTCTTGGAGCAGCATTTTCTATTGCACTAACTAAAACTTGGATGGGATTTTGTTTAGTTCTTTCCTCAATAATATTGAGGCAATTAAGTACTATCCTCATGTTTTGGCCATATTTTCCTGATTTCCAATGAGTCTGTATTTTGTGTTTTTTCCCCCGATGTCCTGGAACAGCAATAAGATTTGCAAAAACTTCTAATACATTTATTTTAGCATGAGAAAATTTCTCTCTTACTCTTCCTCGAGATTTGACTAATATTCGCGGGTCAAAGTTAATGTATCTTTTCATTCCAGAATCATTTACCTTAACTTCAGAAACATCATAAATTCCAAATAACTTAAAAGAATCAGATTTTTTCTTTTTTACAATTTCATCAAATTGCGTTTCTTGTTCTCGAACTCCTTCTAACTCTGATTTTTCTTCTGCTTGTATTTGTATTTCTTCTGTCATTTTTATTTTGGATATTTTCTTCTCAAATTTAAAGTTGATCGTATAGGAAAATGCTCAATATCAAATTCTCTTTCGCGCTCTTCAAAATTCCATTTATAATTTCCATTATATTCATTACTTTCTCGTGCAAAATCATAAGGATCTAAATTATCATATTCCATTTTATCTTCTTCCTTTTTCTATTTTGCCCATCCATAATCTATGAAGAGGCTGGTCATTTACTTTAATAACTTTCCATCGAACTCCTGGAATATCTCCTTTACTTCTTCCCTGTTTTCCTCCAATTCTTTCTATAATAACCTCATCATGCTCGTCAATAAATTTCTGTGCTAAATTTCCTGGGATAAAGGCCGTAACAACTTTGCTGTTTTTTATTAATTGAACTTTACAACATTTTCTCATGGCAGAATTTGGCTGTTTTGCTTCTTTTTGAACTTTTTCAGTAACAATTCCTCGGGCTTGATTCTTTCCTCCGAGAGGATCAGATCTAGCAAAAAGATTAAGAGTCTTAACCTTATATTTTCTATCACTCCATCTAAATTTTCTCCTATTCTTAATTAACTTTGTTGCATTATTTAATCCCATTTTACCAAGATAATAACTAATCATGATAAAGGTTTAAAAAGGTTTGTTTTTTATTGGTAAAATGACAGATAAAACTTTATCTTTTCAGGAATTTAGAGAAAGAGATTATAGTGGTATTAGCAGATACGCTAAATATTTTTATGGCTTCTATAGTTGGTTTATTGACAATGATAATCCATTAACAATTCAAGGAAGAAATTTAACTCAATATAAAATGTTGGAAGAAAAACATCCTGAATTAGCCAAAAAATTAACAACTTTAGTGACTAATGTAACTCGTCTTGATAAACGTAAACCCGACGATTCATTACTAGACGCATTAGGATTATTAGAAAATGAATTATATGAAGCTTATGTTAAAATGAGGGAATTAGGTTTTTCAAATAATGAATTAAGATTATAGTTAAATTTTTATCTTACTTAGATTTTTTACTAACATGATTAATAATTAATTAAAATATCAAAAAAATCACTTCACCAATACTTTCTTGATGCCAAAATACTGTCCCAAAATATTTTCCATCTCCATTAATCTGGATCTATTTTTTCCAATTAAAGAAGCCTTGCTCTGTGCTCCTGCACTAATAATAGCATCTTCTCCTTTTATCTCTATAGCTTTGAACTTAATAGGCCTTGTGATAATTGCAACAAAGTTTTCTATATCCTCTTTTCCTTGAGGAATAGCAACTATTTTTATTTTCTTTCCAATTATTTTATTGAGTATTTCTAAATTTTTGTTATCTCTTCCTATAGCTTTTGAAACGAGATTTCGAGGAACTGAAAAAACAATAGCATTATTATACTCAAAGCAGTGATTGCTCCTTATTTTTGTAACTCTATGAAACAAATTAGAATATCTAATCGTCCTCATATCTAAAACTTTTGTCATCTTAACTGAAAACTACTATTATGAATATATTTGTTTAGTTTTTAAATCTTTCTTTTTCGACGATAATTATCATAAACTCTCTAAATTAATATCTGTATCAGAATTAACAAATTGGGAAGCAATTAGATTATGACTTCCAAGACTTTCACATATTTCAATGATTTTATTAGTAGCAGTACCGTCTATAGCAATAACGTAGGGATCTTCATCTAATTTTACAGAACTCAGTCTTCGTAAAGGAACTTTGCTTATTATATTCAAATCCTGGTTAAAAATTAAAGCTCCCTTAGTTCCAACAAGTTCATCTACATCATTTTTTATCTTTTCTTTTTCCTCGATAGTAATTTTTTTTCTCTCAAAACTTTCTTTTTTATTACTATGCTCATAAAATCGCACTCCTCTCGCTCTCTGTTCTAATCTAAAATCTTTTGCAGGAATTTTTTTCCTTAAAGCTTGAAGTAATTCTTTTTCGGTCAACTCTTCTACTTCTTTTCCTTCTGGAGCCATTGCTATATAATCTATCTTAGCGTTGTTAACAACATTTTTTATAATTAAACTTCCTCCTCGATCACCATCAACAAACAGGGTAACTTCATCTTTTCTTCTGCTTAATTCCTTCACTGTTTCTGGAAGGTTTGTTCCATTCATGGCAATAACATTCCTTATTCCTTTCTTTAATAGGTTAACAACATCTGCTCTGCCTTCTACAATAATCAGTTCAGATCCTGAAACATCTCCGCATGGAAGATTTTCTGTTCCATAAGTCTGAATTTTAGCTGCCTTAACATAATCTTTTATTTCTCCTGCAAACTCATCAACTTTAGATCGAGATTCTCCAAGTCTCTCCATAAGCTTTTTAGCTCTATCAAGAATATAATCCCTTTTGCTTTCCCTAACATCCTCTATATCTTCTATAATAATTTTTGTGTCACTCGGACCAACTCTTTCAATAGTTTCTAAAGCAGCAGCTATTATAGCAGTTTCAGTTTTATCCATTGAACTAGGAACTTCGATTTCTCCGAGGGTTTTGCCACCACTATACTCAACATTAACCTCAATTCTTCCGATTTTCCCAGATTTTTGAAGTTCTCTCATTTCTAATTCTTCCCCTAATAACCCCTCTGTCTGTCCGAATATAGCTCCTATTATATCTGGTTTTTCAACTGCGCCGTTTGCTTCAAATTTAGCATGAATAATATATTTTATTGATACTGGGCTTATTTTAGCCACTTTATTCTCCTAAGACTAAGAAAGATATTTCCTTTCTCACAACATACTAAGTGATTTCCAAAATTGAATATGAAATAACCTAATGATTAATAGAGAGTATAATATCTTCTTACTAATCTTTGATATTTAATAAAAAACCAACCACTTTTGTATATTTAAATTTTTTGGTTGACCAAAAATTTTAATTTAGAGCATAAAAAACCAAGAATTTAAAAGTTTATAATTTTATTAATTTTGGACTGAAATAAAAAACAAACACTTATTTATAAACTTTATGTTTCTCGACGATAATAAATAATAATAACAAAAAGTTTATAAACTATCTATAGAATATAGCTTTAGTTAAAAAACGAGGTAAAAATGTCAGAAGACGATTTTGACGATAACATTGATGAGCTTAATCTCGATGAAGAAGATGAATAACTGATTTTTTCTTTTTTCTTTTTTAGAAATCTATTCTATAGATTTTGAATCATCAAACATTATTGAAAATGGATCTTCAACAGAATACCTGCAATTTTTTAATTGATTTCTAATTATATTTTCTCTATGATTTCTTCCCAAAAATAAAATATTTTATTTAAATCTTCTTCGGAGTTAATTCAGTGCAAACACCTGCAGCAACTGTTTGTCCTGCATCTCGTATAGCAAATCGTGCCATATGAGGGTTAGCAGAAGATTTTTCTAAGACCAGATTTCCAATTGGCTTGAATTTGCACACTGCAACATCTCCATTTTTCAAGAAATCAACCTTGCCTTCCATAGGCTGTCCGCTTGCAGGATTTATTTTGTGGACTATTTCGATTAATTGACATGGAACTTGTGCAGTATGAACATGAAATACTGGTGTGTATCCTTTTGCAATAACTGTTGGATGATTTATTACAGCCACTTGAGCAGTAAATTCTTCGGCTATTGTTGCAGGTTGGGCTGCATCACAAATAACATCTCCTCGTGCAACATCTTTCTTGCCAACGCCTCGTATGTTTATACCAACATTAAATCCCGCAGGAGCTTCTTGATACTGTTCATGGTGCATTTCTATGCTTCTAATTTCACCATCAATACCTCTCCCACTTCTTCCTGGAAGTATTTTAACTTTTTGTCCTACTTTCATAATCCCTGTCTCAATTTTTCCGACAGGAACAGTTCCTATACCAGTTATCTCATATACATCTTGGATTGGCATTCTCAATGGCAAATTTGTTGGTTTTTCTGGCTCTGGAAATAAATCCAATTGCTCATATATAGTATGTCCTTTATACCAAGTCATATTAGAAGATTTATCCTTAACATTATCTCCCTTCAATCCTGAAACAGCTAAAAATGGAACATTCTCTACTTTAATACCAACTTGTTTTAACAACTTAGAAACTTCTTCTTTAACCTTATTAAAAGCATCTTCTTTGTAATCAACAGTATCCATCTTGTTGATGATAACAGCAATGTTATTTACACCCATTGTCCTTAACAACCATAAATGCTCTTTTGTTTGAGGTTGAACTCCTTCTTTAGCAGCAATAGTTAAAAAAGCTGCATCTGCTTGGCTTGCTCCAGTAATCATATTCTTAACAAAATCTTTGTGACCAGGAGCATCAATAATAGTAATCTGCCTTTTAGAAGTCACAATTTTTTGATAAGAGAGATCTATAGTAACTCCTCTTTCCCTTTCTTCTTTAATATGATCCATAATATAAGCAAATTCAAATCCTGGTTTTCCATGTTTTTCAGCTTCATCTCTAAGTTTTTTCAATTCTTGTTCAGGAACAATTCCTGTCTTAACCATGAGCTGACCTACACATGTACTTTTACCATGATCAACGTGTCCTACAAACACGATATTCATTGTTGGTTTATCCGTTGCCATTTTTATCTTATTTTTTTGTCACTTTAAAATTTAAATTTATTATTATACTTAAAAAAAAGGATTTATAAACCTTTTGCTTTTTTTATTTTTTTTACTATCCGAAAATTAGTTCTCAAAAACAAAATTAATGCCTTAATAAAATTTTCAAAAATGTTATGACTATAAAGGTGGTAAAAAATTTTACAAAGCTTTAAAAAGTGTGAAAATTAAATCGTTTTAATTAAATATGAGGATTAAAGATGATGAAATATATGGAAGAAGATAGTGACGAAGAAGAGAACGAAGAAGAGAACGAAGAAGAAGAAGGAAAGGAAGAATCCGAAGAAGAGAACGAAGAGAACAAAGAAGACAGTGACAAAGACTCTGATGATGAGGAATAAAAAATAATTCTATAGATTTATAATTGCAGCATTATTTTTTTCATCTATTTCTTTTATTTTATTTTCTTTATCTATAACAAATTCTAAATTATCTGGTTTTAGTCTTTTAAGTTTGAGATTGTTTGTTTCAATTAAGATACCTCCACCATAATCAACTCTGTCTAAATTAAAAACCTCTATAACCTCGCCCTCATCCAAAACCACTACTTTAATATTCTCTGCAGGAACGCTTCCTGAATTTTTTATGGTCAATTTAAAATCCAGGTAAATGCCCTTCTTAACAGCGTTAATATCTTCAAAGTACAAATCAGGAATGTCCTCGATTAAATAAATTTTTTTAAGTTCTTCAACGATAGAATCATCTAATTGTTGATCACAAGAATCCAATAAAGGATACATAATACTTTTTTTATCATTATTGTGGTCAAATCCGAAAACATGCATCAGCTCATGAATTTCTACATTTGGATAATCGCATTTTACTAAGTGTTTATTGGGATTATCATACAAGAATATGACTCCTTCATTTATAATATTAAATCTTCCAGTAGGTATTATCTCTCTAGCTCCTCCCTCTCCTGCAATAAAATATTCCTGCTGAATATTTTCTTCACTATTTTTTTCACAGCTAACAAAAATGTCAGGATTCTTATCAACTTCTACAAAAGATAGCAAATTAACATTTCTTGTGATTTCATTAAATGCTTTTTTTAGTCTTTCTTTTTTCCTATCATCACAACTATTATGAAAAAAATAACTAATGTTATTATGATTAAATTTCATGTTTGGATAAAACTGTTTTGCTTCTGTCCCAGTTATCCCTTTCTCTGTTATATTACTAGAAATTATCTCTGCAACATCAATATTTAAATTGACTGGTTCCCTAGGAATGTGAATATACAACAAGTATGAAGAATATAATAAGATAATAAAAAGTACTAAAAATATTAAAGATAATAGTATTTTCGATAGTAATCTACTATCTCCTTCTTCGACCATTTGGTTATTAGAAAATCCCATTTTTTATTTATAGAATAAGAAAAAACATTATTTAAACTTTCTTTCATAATTTATTAAGAAGAAAAAACTTTAAAAATATGATAACTATCAGATAAGTATGCCCGTATGGTGTAGTGGTTAGCATTCAACCCTGTCACGGTTGCGACCCGAGTTCGAATCTCGGTGCGGGCGTATACCATCGATCGAACTCGGAGATGGTATATACCTATAAAATTCTTATAATTTCATAAACTGATAGTTTATCCCGAGATTCGAACGAGGAGAGGGAGAATCTCGGTGCGGGCGTAAATCCTTTTTGGTCTTTGATATGCAGGAGGAGTTTGATAATGAGGTTGAGAAGGAAGATAGCAAAGAATAGAAACAGTAAATAATGATGGAGTCTGGGAGTGATGACACATGCTTCTGATGTAATTGATCTAAGCTCTTAATAGAGACTCTTCTCTAACTTTCTTCAATAAAGATAACTCTTGTTTCTGAACAAGAGAAGCTATTTGCATTTCTGCTACTATTATCTTCTCTTTCTCCAGAGTCTTCTCTGAGTTAATCCTGTTCTTTGCTATATTGAAAAAATCATTATCTACCTCAATTCCTATAAAATTCCTGCCTAATCGTTTTGATACAACCCCTGTAGTTCCTGAACCCATAAATGGGTCTAGAATAACATCTCCTTCTTTGCTACCCAATAAAATGATTCTTTCCAATAGATCCTCTGGCTTTTCAGTAGGGTGTTCTGTCTTATGTCTCTTTGCTGTTAATGTCCAAAGATTCCTCATTTGTTTTCCGCCATTCAATTCTTTAGCTTTATAATAATCAAAATAATATTTTTTACTCTTGCTAGCAAGCCATATTAATTCTGTTGAAGGAGCTAATCGGTTAGGTTGTAACTGCGGAGGAGCATTTGGTTTAAACCACACTATATCATTAATAATCCAAAACTCTAATTTTTTTAGTAAAACGCCAATAGAAGGGTGATTGTGCAATGTTCCTGAAATCCAAATTGTTCCATCATCTGAAAGAACTCTTTTACACTCTTTTAACCATTCCTCATTAAATCCATGAATATCCTCTATCACATCCCACTCTCCCTTATCACATGCAACCTTTTTACCATTTTTGCAAGTAATATGGCCTTTACCAGAAAGATTATACGGGGGGTCTGCAAATATCATATCTACAGATCCATCTGGAAAACTTTTAAGTATCTCAATGCTGTCTCCATTTTTCAGATCTATTTTAGAAACCATTTTAACCTCTCTTTTATTATATAACAGAGAATACTTAAATATGTTTTGCTTTTCCAGCACAAATATCAAGATGAGAAAACCATGGTCAATATCCACAACAGTAAGAAATCCTGAAAGAATAAGAGATTTTCTTAGAATCCTGAAATCTATGGAAGGAGAAGAATGGACTCGTGCCAACCAAAGAAAATTTCAAATCCTGTTAATTCAAAACAAATTATATGGGTATGGAAGCCAACAATTTTACAATGGTTTATCTAACAAACATCTAAAATTAATGAATAATGACGAAGTAATTAAGTTTGAAGAAGCCGAAGAAATACTTGATTCAAAAGAATATACAGGGGGAGGTGATATGAGGGGAAGACAATCATTTAATCCATTAGAAAAAATGGGTTTGGTCTTCCTAGATCAAGAAAATAAAATTAAAATCTCTGCTGTCGGTAAAATCTTCCTAAAAGAAAACTACGATTTAGGAGAAGTATTTTTCAAGAGTTTTTTAAAATGGCAATTGCCTAATATTGATTCTAAAGATTTCAAAAAAGAAGATGGTTTTGATATAAAACCATTTATTGCAACCCTTAACTTAATTGATAGTGTGAATAAAAAATGGTCGGCAAAAGGAAATAAACCTGTTGGAATAAGCAGAAAAGAATTCTCGTTATTTGTTCCTACGCTTATAAATTACAAAGATATTGAGAAATATGCAAATGAGATTATCAAACTTAGAACAAATACCGGCAAACAAAAGAACAAAAAAGAATTTTTCAAAAAATATTCTTATTCTTTTGTAGAGAAATTCTTGAATAGTAAGGATAAAAAATTAATTGAGAAAACTCTAAAAAATCTGAAAGAGTATACTGACAACATAATAAGATATTTTAGACTTACAAGATACATTTACATTCGTGGAAATGGATATTATGTTGATTTAGAACCAAGAAGAAATATAGAGATAAAAGCCTTAATCAAAATAGATTCGGGCAAAACTATCGAATTCAAAAACCGATCCGAATATTTAGAATATCTTTCCGATATAACAAAACCAAAATTACCTTGGGATAATTTAACTAGTTTAAGAGAAATTGCTAAAAACATAACCACCGAAGTACAATCCCTTGAGAAAAAAACTGGTAAAGAATTATTGAAGAAAAAAGATTATATGAAACTTGATCTTAAAGGATTGAAAATTTACATAGAAGAACTAAGAGCTTATAGAAGAAGATTGCAGGAGGAAATAGAACATGATGATTCTCAAGATGTAAAGAACATTAATGATTATATAGAAATTCTAGATAAAGAGATATACAAGATGGAAGAAAGACCATTAGTTTTAGAGAAATTTGTAACGCTAGGGTTAAATGCTTTAAATGACGCTTTGAGAATAAAACCAAATTATCCCGTTGGAGATGATAATGAACCAACAAATACAGCTCCTGCCGGCAAACCAGATATAGAATGTTTCTATGAAGAATACAATTCTATATGCGAGGTTACTTTGCTTAAAGATAGATCACAATGGTTTAATGAAGGACAGCCAGTTATGAGACACCTTAGAGAGTTCGAAGTAGAAAACTCTGATAAAGAAACTTATTGTTTGTTTATTGCTCCATCTTTGCATGTGGATACTTTAGAAACATTTTGGATGGCTATTAATTATGGATATAAAGGAAAGAAACAAAAGATTATTCCTATGACTCTTAAACAATTTGTTAAAATGCTGGAGATTCTTTTGGCTATGAAAGAAAATGGAAAAAGATTCACAAGAAACCATCTTATAGAATTATATAATAGTCTATTGGATTTAAAGGGAATTGAGAATTCTGACCAATGGATGGATGAGATTCATGGCAGATTAAATAAATGGGAGAAAGTTTTGATAAATGGAAGAGCTAATTAACAAAAACCATCAAGGAGAATGTATAGAAATCATGTCTAAGTTAGGAGACAAAAGTGTAAATCTAATTTTAACAGATCCACCTTACAACGCTTCAAAAGGAGGTGTAAATTTGCCGGATAATAAAACCGGTGGAGCATACTATAAAGTGAATGAAGAATGGGATAAATTTGATAAATATTCGGATTACATGGATTTTACTAGAAAGTGGATTAAGGAAGCCGACAGGATTTTATCAGACAAGGGAACAATCATGGTTTGTTGTTCTCTGCATAATATTGGAGAAGTAATGACTGCTCTGAAAGAATTAAATTACAAACCTCTAAATATTATAACGTGGAGAAAGCCAAATGCAATGCCAAGTATTACTAAAAGGATGCTTACTCATTCAACTGAATTTATTGTTTGGTTTTCAAAGGGAAAGCAGTGGACATTTAACTATGATAAGATGAAGAGATACAATTACGGAAAACAATTAAGAGATGTTTGGGATTTTCCTTCTTGCCAAGGTCCAGAAAGAATTAAAGGAGATAATGGTCGTGCAGCACATCCAACACAAAAACCATTAAAACTATTTAAGAGGCTAGTAGAGATGGCTTCTAACGAAGGAGAATTAATTTTGGATCCATTTATGGGAAGTGGAACCACGGCAATAGCTTCTCAAGAACTAGGGAGAAAATGGATAGGGATAGAGAATAATGCAGAGTATATAAAAATAACAAATGACCGACTAAGTAAACTAAATGGACAAAAGAAAATAAACTTTTAAAATGGCCAAATCGATAAATGTTCGTATATAAAGTATAAAGGGTTAGCCTTTTTAGGTGCTAACCCTATGTTGTTTTATTCAACAAACAACATTATTACAAAAAAAGAATTATA
>JAGVWY010000049.1 GCA_018304055.1 Candidatus Pacearchaeota archaeon | reverse complement strand
CCGACCACGGATAGGTGTATGTCGTATGTTTTACAAAACAATAAAGATTAAATATGAAATAAACTTTATGGTTTAGAATTCTTATAGGGGTTTACTATACTTCACCTCAATACTCGGAAACAGAGATTTAGCTAAATCCTTAATCTCCATAATTATTTTATCTTTTTTTGTTTTTATTTTCTCCATCTTTCTAGTTTCAATTTCAATACTTGATTTAATTCCTATAACTTTAAAATTTAATTCTTTAAAGTTTGACTCGAGTATTGCTATATCTTTATCAGTTTGTGTAATTAATTCATCATTTATTTTAATTAATTTATTTCTTAATTCATGTAAAGAATTTAATTCAATTCCTTGTGCCTCTTTTACATAATCAACAATCTTTATTTCTTCATCATCTTTAATAGAAGACTTAAAGTTATTAGCATATTCAGAAATAATCAGGCTTTTTTTATTATCATGATGAAAATATTTTGCAAGCAATTTAAAATTAATTTTTTGCTTTAGTGATAGTAACTCATTCTCAAGTTTATTTAATTTCTCTTCATGATTATATTTTTCTTTTAGATCTCTTTTATATTCATCACTATTCTTAATCTGCTCTATCTTTTGTATTATTAATTCCTTTTCTTTATTTCCTGTTTTAATTTCTTCATTAAGAACTTCTTTCTTTTTGTTCAGCTCTTCTTCATAATCTTTAATTTGTTTTAGCCCCAAAAAAAGTAAATCTAGTTTATTACCTACTTCTTTTTCCTCAAAAAGTATTCTAGTTTCTCCAACTATATTATTTAAATCTCTTTTAAAATTGTTAATTGTTATTTTTACATTTTGAAGTTCTTTTCCTATTAATATAGTTGCTTTTTCAAAAGAATGTCGAGATTTTCTGTCGAATTCATTTATAATAAAATATAACTTATTTACTCCTTCTTTAAACTCTAAGTTTTCAATATCTTTTAAGTTGTTAATCAGTTTCTTTAGTTGGTCAACATAAATATTCAAATTTTCTGTAACAACCAGTTTTATTTTATCATGCTCTTTTCTATTAGAAATATCCAAATTCTCAAGAATATCTAAATGTAATGTAATCTCGGAGTTAAATTGATTAATTCTGTTTATAATATTATTTTTTAATTGTTTACTCTTTTCAGAATTTTCTTTAATCTTGTCTTCAACCTTTAGATATAATTTTTCTAAAGTTATTACTTCGTTAATGTTCTTAGAAGTTTTATCTTCTTTTTTAAATATTTTTTTAAAGCTATCTAACAATGACATTTTATATTTGTTTATTATCTATTGATATCATAATATAAAGTACTTTGCTAAATCCTCTTTATTCAAATTATTTATCAAATATACTCTTCATATTATTTTAATAATATATAAATCTCGCCAATAATTTATAATAATTAAAATTATATTAATTAGTATTACTTTAATTACATCTATATTTTTGACATATCTTAATATTCGGATAGTAATTTAAAATGGGTAGCTCAAAATGACTAAGATTTTTTGTTGTATACCATAACAATATCTTCATCTGTTCCTTGAGCTTTTCTTGCTTCATCAAAAATATCTCTCTTAATAGGTAAAAATGGTGTGGGATTATCCAATCCATGATTATGAACATAAACAATATTTTTATCGTAACCAACAACTGGAACAAAATGCCCTAAATAACCTTTCTCCCTAGTTCCTTTTATAACATTCCAATCTAATAAAACAATTGGAATGCTTTTGTTTGTAACATATTGAAGTAATTTTTGTAAAGTAATTTCTTTTTCTTCAATAATCACTCTTGCTTTTTGAGCATCTTTAACTACTTGATTTGATTGCTGAATAGCATCTGAATATTTTTGGTAAAATTCAAGTTTTAGATTTTCTTTATTGAAATAGACATGTTTAGAAAAAAATTGGGTTTGATATCCGGAAAGTACCGAAGCAGTAGCAATTTGAATAGTAGATATACTCTTATCTTTTTTTATTCCTGTTCTCTGCTCTAAAATTTCTAATCCAACATCTCTATCAAAATAAGCTATAACCATGCGCAATGCTGATGGTCCACAATTAAGTTCAGTGGTTTGTTGGTAAAATGGAACTTCGAGTCTCATAAAAAATAAGAAGATTTATTGTTTTTATTCTTTTATATATTAAACTTTAACAAAAATTATCCTTTACAAACAATTAATCTAACATCAATATTTCCTCCTCCTAATGAACTTACAGGAAGAGAATGACCGCCTCCGACGACTGAACTGCAATTAATAAAGTTTCCATTCTTTAAAGATAAAACATCTTCAGAAGGCAGAGAAGTATCTCTTGGAGAATAATAAACATTTAGGTTATATGCTTTATTCGGAGCATCATCCCGTATTTCTAATCCTTTATCAATATTTTCCTTTAATTCTTTTTCTAAAACATTGCAAACATTTCTTCCGTCTAAACATGCTCTAAATCCCTCTGTTTTTTCTTTGTAACATTCTTTAATTAAATCCTGCATTTCTCTATATTGAGGGATATAATTTATTGCGCAACTTGTCGTTACATACATGCTGGATTCCAATAAATATGTTACTGTAATACTTCTTTGTTCACTTGTTTTTCCACTTCCCAATATAATAGATAAAAATACTAATCCTATAATGCTTACTATAACAACAATTAATACAAATCCGGCTATCTCATGTTGCGAGCGTTTAGATATTGGCAATCTTAAAAAATTAATAGCAATATCTGAACACGAGTTTGAGCGTTTGGATTTAGCAATCTTTAATAAACTATTTACTAAATACAAACGTGAGTTTGCCCTTTTCATTTTATCATCCTGCATTTTTTAATTCAGTTCCTCCTATAATTTTTGCTATTTCGCATTTATCAAAAGTATAGCTGTTTTCATATTCTTTTCTGCATAATGCAACAAAACTGCTTATAGCACGTTCATTTTTAATTTGCTTATCATAAATAATGAATAAATCACATTCAGGGTAATTAGCAAAAGTACATTTAATTAACTCATTTTCATTTTTTCCAAATCCACTATATTTAATAACCTTTAAACTACTGAATGGCCAGAATTGTTCATAAACTGTATTATTCAAAAGAGAGATTAATTTATCTCCGTCTATGCAGTTAGATTTAGATGCCACGCAACTTAATTCAGGACTGTCAGCTATGCTAGTTAATGAAGACAAAGTTCTCTCTTCAGCAATCCTTGTTGCCTCATCTTTTAATCCTGAAAAAAAGAGAGAAACAACAAGTAATCCGACTAAAACGAAAAATAAAAATACTGCAAGTAACATGAATGACATTTCCTGAATCTTCAGTTGCGCCTTTGAAGATGAAGGTCCCAAAAATCTTCGATTTTTTAGGACTTGGATTTTCAATTGTGACTTTTTTGAAAATCCAAGCTCGAGAAATCTTTGATTTGTCGTTGCCTGAATCTTCAGTTGTGCTTTTCTATTTTTCATTTTATAAAATCTTGAAACTTACTACTTTATGATTTTGTGACCCAAAAATTATTTTATAATTTTTGAGGCCATGAAAATTCATTGAATTTTCAGGAATTCGAAACCAAAAGGTTTCGTTATCTTCCGAAATTTATATTATAGTATAGTTTACATCCTTCTTTTGCTCGTTGATTTATTGAATTAATTTCATCAGCAAGATCAAAAAATAAAACTAAATCTCTTGAATTTCTCACCTGATAGTCAATAGATGCAGCTAGTTTAGGTCCTAATGTAGGCTCACATTCTTTTCTTTTTATAACCTCTATTTTATTAAGATAAATATTAGCAAGTTCGTCATATCTTTCTTTAATTCTTTTAACATTGCATTCATAAATGTCTGGAGAAGAGAAAATTGCAGCATAAATTAATTCATTATCATAATGCAATTTTCTTCCTTCTTTAATCAAAAATTTTTCTTTATCATAAATTTGGATATCGCAATTTTTATTTCCATCAAAACAAATTCTAATTCCTTCACATTTTTCAGTATTATTAGGAAAAAAAATGTTTTTTAAATTAAGTCCTTCTATATCATCTCTAAAATTATCATCAGCGTTATACACACAATAAACCTTATCAGAGTATATCATTAATAAATCACTTACTTTAAACCCAATAAAAAGTGGTTTTGTAAAATAATAAAGTTTTTTTCCTTGGATTATTTTATCACCAAAAACATATTTATCTTTTATTTTTATATGTTCTCCTGCTTCTGCAAATTCATTTCTAAATGTTTTTTCACTATACAATATCTGCTGTTCTCCAAATGGAGGATTTGCATCTTCATTGCAATCCAAAAAAATTCTCGCTTCTTTTGCAAAAGTTATTTCACTTGCTTTTCCGCTTGCTAATCCTGTTTCTAAAGGATCAAATAATGAGATAAGAGAAGCAGCAGTTTCAGTGTAAATAGTTTTTTCACCTATATCAATAATTTTACTGGAGGCATAAATTGCAATAAATAAAATAAATGCACCCGCTAAAATAGCAAATATCCAGTTAAAACTCATGGCTATTGCTTTTCTCCTTTTTTTTCTGTTAAACATATTAAAATTAATAAAATGAGTTTAATAAATGTTTAGAAACTACTTGGTATTAACTTGAGAAATCTTCACCAAAGGATCATTCAGCTCTTTTTCGATAATTAAATTAATTTTTCCTTTATTAACTTTAACACAAAAAGGATTTCGGTTTAAAGTTATTTTTTCAATGTCAACATGGTCTATGGTATGTGCAGGAATATCACAGGCATTTGCAGTAGGATAAAAAAATAAATTATAATTACTTTCTTCATATCTACCTAATTCATCTTCAAAATCTTTGTAATTCCCCTTATATTCTTTCAAGAAATCCATAAAACATATATAATCTATTTTTCCAGGAACAGCTCCTTCAAATTCATGGCTATCTATTTGAGAATTCCAAGTTTTTTTAACATCTCCTTCTAATCGCTCAACAAAAATTCCTATCTTTGCGCAGTCACCAACACCTAAAAATTTTTTTATAACAATAAATGCAATGACCACAAAAAAAATTATTAATAATATAGAAAATATCATTCCAAAAGATAATCCCAATATCTCCCCTTTTTTATTCACTCTCTTATTCATAATAAAAACAGCATTATAAATTATTTAAATATAACTAATAACTGAACTGTCAAAAACACGACAGGTTTTCTCTTCAAAATCTAATGAAAGGAGTTAATTTTTGATATGAATAATTTAGATACCAAAAACTTAAATAGTGATGATTCTTTTAAAAAGAAAATGAATTGGGAATATATTTTTAGGGTTAGAGTTTTAGCAATTTTTGTCGCATTAGGGTTAATATTTCCCATTGCTATATCAACAAAAGATTCAAGTCCTTCTTGGTTTTGGGTTTTTTTAGGCATTGGGGCAGGGCTTCTTGTCTTAGGATTTTTTGGTAAGATGTGGTTAAGGAGGCATTTTTAAATGATAATTTTTTTAGGCGAGGAAAGTATAATAAATATATCCCTGATAGGATTGGGTTTGCTTGTTGCACTCTATACTATTTTTAGCGACAGAATAAATGATTTTCGTGAAAATCGCAATTCCAGATTTATTGATTTATCTAAAGAAGAAATAAAAAAAATAAGGGAGTTAAAGACAAATGAAGATAAACAAACTAAAGAGGAGTTGATAGACTTATGGCAAGAGAAGAAAAAAATAGAATCTGGATTGTCGTATCATCAAGATTTGGGTTATTTTATATCTGGAATACTCTTTATTATCTCCATATTAATTGTTTTTGTTGTTTCCTATTTCAATAAATTTGAGAATATATTAATCTACTCTCAATTTTTGTTACTCGCTGGATTAATAAATTTCTTTTATATTTGGATAAGGACTATGTTAGATATGAGAACATTATTTAAATGGAAAATGGAGATTGTCGAGGGAAATAAAGAAGAAAAAGAAGATAAAGTTGAAAAACATTTAAGAGATATAAAAGAAACATTAAAAGAAAGTGAAGAAAGACAAAGACAAAAAGATTTTAAAGAAATGCTGGGATTTATTAGATTAGAGAAGAGAGACGAATAAGACCCAGCCATCTATCATCTCCTAAGTCTAAATCCTGTCCAGCAGGTATGCAGGGATGTTTTTGTATTGTTGTATGTTCTTCTATAAAATTATGCCGTATAACTAATCCAGCCATAAGAATTGGAGCAGGCCACAAAGCTTTCAATCCTCTAAAATCCTCTACTCTATCTTTTATTTTCATAAAGACAGTTTCTATCTTGTAATTATGGATTCTTGTTTTTTTATAGTTCTGTATTTTATGTTCAACCGTTAAACCGCCGATTTTATTACTATAAAATAATTTTTTAAATGCACGAGGATAAAATTTTGCGTTATCAGTTTGAATAAACTTTGGCTTTCCTTTCTTAACAGATTTTTCAATAAATAATTTAGCTTCTTCTATATTACCAGCTACACTATAATGAAAACCAGTTATTAATCTTGTACCCCAATCTACACAAACCCAAAATCTATCATCTTCTTTTCTTCTTCTAATCATAGTTTCATCTGCATAAAAAGAATTTCCAAGATTATAACCTAACTTCTCTACAAAGTTATGAACTTTCATAACATACTTGTAAACCCAATTTAAAACAGATTGATGACTTCTTTTAACCCCGAAATGCCTTTTTAACTGGTTTCTCATTTTTCTACTTGATAAGTTAGAGAGATACATATCTATAGATAGAGTTATAGTTTTAGGGTTTGTTTTCATACCATAAAAACCATCATCATTAGTAAATAGTCTACGACATCTTTTACATTTAAATTTTTGAATCTTACCTCTTGTCTTAGTTTTTCTAAAACCTTCTTTAGCAAATTCCTTGCTTTCACAATGCTTACATTTTATTTTCCATATTATATTTAGGTATCTAAAGTATATAAATGTTTAGGTATCTAAATAGTATGGTTCACAATATGTATTATTAGGTATCGAAAAGTTTATAAAGGTTAGATACCTAATTCAATCATGAAATTACAATCACAAATTAGCAGAAAGTATGGTGAGAAAGAATATAGGAAATACTGGGTTGTTATATCTGAAAAACTTGTTAAAAAGCTTGGCTGGAAACGAGGAGAAGATTTAGAAGCTGAAGTTAAGGGAGATAAATTGGTTATAGAAAAAGACTGACCAATAAGTTTTTATATACCTAAAAATTAAAAAGAATATGGAAAATAGAAAGTTAATAGGGTGGATTCAAATTGGAATAGCGATTATTATCGCCTTCCTAGTCTTTAATACTAGTTGGTATATTCCTAATGAACCTCCTAATACTGATTTTCAAACTGAACAATATATGCTATCTATACAAAGGACAGCAGAATCAATAGATAAATTTCAATGGGCAGGTTATTTAACAGCATTAGCCATTCTTTTACAAGGCATCACTAATATAAATATAAAATTTGAGTGGTAAATAAATGAAAATTAGAAACATTATACTCTGGATTGCAGTAATATTACAAGTGTATACTATATACATTTTGTGGGTAGGAATAAATTTTGTATCTCTTCAAGGTTTAGATTTGGCCCTTTTCACATTAATAGCCATGATAGGTTCGGTCTTTATTATAGATTATTTAGTATATCATCAGATAAACAAATAAATTTTTTATTAATAATAACCCCCTTTAATACATCAATGTAATGATAAACTGAATCAAGAATATATTGATAATTTTATGAGAGTTATAGAAGATTTGAGAAAACGGAGAATTTTTAAAGAATTAACGAACTAAATTTTTTTTAATAAGAAAACCTGTCTTATATTTGACAGCTCACTAATAACCGAATTCCTTGCCTATATCAACTATATCAAAACTATTTTTTGAAGCTTTTTTTGGAGTAGCTAGAAAAATGCTATAAGTTCCATCCTCTCTTTTTCCATAATAAACAATTTTATTTCCTTTTGCAACAGTATAAAATTCTGGATTAATCTTTAACGGAATTTCCCATCTCACTATTCCTAGAGATCCTCGCTGCATCTTCCTAAAAGAAACAACGCTCTCTTCTCCTTCTTTTTTTAACTCTTCTTTTATATAATAATAAACATTATCTCTGTAAGAAGGAAAAAATTCATTTCCTAAATTGAACCATGGAGAGATTTGTTCAGTCAGAATTTTAAATGAACCATCAAAATTTTGAGATATATGAGCGCAAAAAACATCCAGATTTGTTTTATTTTTTTCAGAAGTATAAGTATTGTCATATACATTTTCTGACTGAAATATTAATCTTCTCTCTCCAACAAAATGAGGAATAGTCGCAAGAATATCATCTCCATCTCTAAAATTCAAATCTCTCACTTTTTCTTTAAATTTAGAATCTCCGTCAGTAACATATAAAACAGGGGTTATTTTATCTTTGTCAGTTTTATCATTTTTTTCTAAAGCTACATAAGAAATTAATTTATCATCATATGAAAAATCACCAAATATAGCGTTTTTAGCAATTACCTGTTCTTTTTTTGTTTTCAAATTTCTGAGGATAAGCTCAAGACGAGAAGGATCATCTTCAGAATCAAAATCTTTTGAATAAAGAAGCGCATCTCCTTTTTTAGACAAACTTGGAAAAGAAGCTGAGGGAATTCGCTCTATAGCATTTGGTGAAATAACAAGAATATCTGTTTTTCTATTTTCTCCTTCTTCAATTAAAGCAAGAGTATCTTTAGTGTTGGAAATCCAAATACTTTCATTATATGTTCCAGGAAGCCTCTCTCCCGTGTTATTAGTGATATCGTATATAACAAAAGAACACCTATTTTCAATATCCTCTCCTTTCACAGGAACTGGAAAACTAACATACCTTCCGTCAGCAGAACTTGAGATCGGTTTTAAACCATACTTAAAACATCCTAAACTACCTGCTAAAACAAGTGAAAAAGCAGAATATTTACCAATATGGAAAGCAGCATTCACCAATCTTTCGATCTTCGAAAGCTTTTTTTGTCTCATCAAAAATAATAAGTAATCGTAATATAAATAAATTATTCTTTTCTAATATAGAGGACTTTGAATAACCCCCATTTCCGAAGGAAATCGCGTCAAAGTCCTTCTTAGAGAGTTTTGAATGCAGAAATTTCTTTTTAGTTTGAGTAGAAATTTCTGGCTCAGAAACTTTAAAAGTTTAACAAAAAGTTTCTGATTTTGAGGTTTTTCAAAACTCTCTATATTTTATCTTGTCAGACTAAATACTTATAAATCATATTTTATTGAAAAAATAATGCGAACAGGGTTAATGGCATTGATAATTGCTTTTTCCACGCTTTCTGCAAGAGCGTCTGAATTAATTTATGATAAGTTTACTCCTTTAGTGCAATATAGGCATACTAATTCAGACAATGACCTCGCACAAAAATTTCTTGTTGAAATTGAAAAAGTTCCAGATCCTATACAAAAACTTTTAGAAGAAAGAGATGGTAAGATAGTTATTTTCGATGGTTTTTTAACAACAAATCCCGAATTTTATAAAATAAAGGATCAAATTCCTCCTGGATGGAGCAATAATTATACTTTTAGCGATCTTACAGCAGGGTATCACATATCTTCAAAAACTGTATTTTTAGGTATTTATCGTCCGAAATATGAAATGAAAGATCCTAGTCTTCATGAATATGGACATTGTTTTGATTTTATAATTGGAGAGTACTTATACCATAAGCCTCTTTCAAAAATACACACAATTCCAGATATAATAAAAAAAGAACCTTTTGATTATCATTATTTAAATAGACCGAGAGAATATATCGCAAATTCTTTTGAGTTATTTTATAGAGGCGAAGAAACAAGAAAAAGTTTGAAAGAAAATCAACCAACTATCCATAAATTTTTGTCAGATATTGAATCAACAATTATTAAAAAAACTAATGCAAAAAAACAACAAACCAAGGTCTATAATCGATATCCTATGAGGGGAATTAGAATATTTAGAAGATAACCGATTATATATAAACATTTATTAATAACTTGTTCTTTAATTAAATATGCGAAAAAAATTATCAAGGATAGAAAGACTTATTAAAGGCGCATTTGAAATTGGCAAATACTCTGGTTATCTTGCAGTTCTCTCTTCTTTAGGGTGTGTTCACTATCCTAATGTTTTTTCTACGTCAAAAGATGGGAGGTATGTTGCAGCGATGGTAGATCATGAAGGAAAATTTACCGCAATAAAGCATCCTGAAAATCCAGAGAATCCTGAATACCCTCTTTATCACGTTGTTTTAATAGATACTCAAACTAATGAGGTTAATCTCTTCGGATCTGAATATAATCTTAGTGATTTCTTATGCATAACTAATACTAGCGATAAAGTTGCATTTATGGCAGGAGATCCGTATGATAAGAACGGAGCTCAAGTGAGGATTTTTAGCAAAACTGAAAATAGAACCATTAAAGACGCAGGATTTCCTGTTCTTTTTCCAGATGGTAACAGAATTGTTTATTCTAAGGTTGTGGGAAGACACAATAACAACACGCCAAAATTAGAATTAACTATAAGAAATATAACTTCAGGTGTAGAAAAACCTCTTGGTATAGAGGCTCTTGCAAGTGATGTTTCTCCTGATCAAAATTATCTGGCAATGATTACAATGGAAACCTCTAACAGGCCGGAAAATGCAGAAGACGATATAGATTTATATCTTGAAATCTGCGATATCAATGGAAGATCAAGAAAAAGGATTTCTCAATTAGAGCTTGATTGCTTTGATTTTCCTAAATGGAGAAATAATGATTTTGTCTATTTTAAAACAACACCACAAGGAGAGCAAGATGCAGAAATTTTTGCTGCAAATAAAAATGGCAGAATATGGAGAATAACTGATAATGATATAGATGAGTTAAACGTCCATGTTTTTCCTGATGGAAGAATATTTTATGCAGAGTTAAACCAACATCAAGAAGATTCTAAAAATAATTCTATTAAGCTTATGCAAGGAAGAGGACATAATCTTGTAAACACCGGAATTCAGACAGATACTTTTTATGCTGTTGCAAATAATAAAGTAGTGTATTTAGACCAAGAAGGGAATTTACTCATGAGAACAATCGGTTCTCACACTTCTGTAAACCTATCCAGAAGAATCAATGAAAAATATTCAGGACTCTTGCCTTTATTAGAAACTGTCGGTGGAAGCTATATGCCTGCTCCACCTATTGAAAATGATTATGATCCAGGTCCAGACGCCCCTGAACCTCCTGTTGCAGAAGAGGATTATGCTCCTGATGATTTTCCAGAAGCTCCAGAAGTTCCTTAACCTCCATCAATTCTAAAAGATGAAATTCCTGAATCTACTTAAGTAGATGAATAATTTATAAAAATTTCAATTCTACATCTCCTTTTCCACCAACAACAACATTATCTCCAATAAATGCTGCAAAATTTTCCTGATGAGAATTAATCACTTTTTCACAAACTCAACATTCTCCAAATCTTCAAATTCTTTGTCGCCAGTTAGAAAAATCAAATTATTTTTTAATGCATAGATATATCCTATAGCGTCAGCGTAAGAAATTTTTTTATCTTTATAGACTTTTTTTCTAAATTTTATTGATTCTTTTAATATTCCACTGTTTACATTCACAACACATTTATCATATCTGTCAAATATTTCTAATGCAGTTTTTTCATCATAAACATTAAGGGCAACCCAAAATATTTCAGATAAATTAAATATTGTTATAGTCACAGGCTCATGAATGAATCTCGCAAATTTGGGATTTCCATTAATGAATTCTATAACCGCATAACTATCCCAAAAATACCTTAATCCCATCCTTTTCTAGCTTCATCTTTTAATTCTTGAGCAGATTTGTCTGTCTTTCTTGGATATTTTCCAAAAAGGTCTTCTGTTAAATTTCTATTTTTTATTTCAATAATGAGCTCATCATTTTCATTTATTTTTTTTGCATCAACAATTGATTTTGGCAATATTATTCCGATTGAACTTCCCCATCGTTTTGCTATAGTTTTTATTTCCATATAATCTTATTATATTCAGTTATATTTAAGTCTTCCCATTCTTCATAACCACCAAGCAGTTACAACAAATAGAAAAGTTTAAATACTTCTTTTGCTTATAAAAATAGAGCAAAATGGCAAAAGATTTAACACAAAAAACATATGATTTTATGAATGAAGAAGAACCAAAAAAGAAAGAAGTTAAAAAGATAAAAGCAACTTTATTTCAGAAAATAATTTTAGGAGCAATGATATCTGTGCCGATAGTGGTACCTTCATGTGCTTATCTTGTCAATAAAGAAGTTGAAAGAATGAATAGAGGTTATGAAGAAATGGAAAGAGATATAAAAGGAGCTTTTATAAGAGCGGGGATAGAAATTCTTGAGGATATACAGGATAATCCTGAGGCGTATGGGTTAGATTCTGGAGAGGAATCTTATAAAGAAGAACCTTTAAGAAACTCTCAAAAATCTTATTCTAATTAATTTTAATCAGCATTTTCTAAATAAAGTCTATCAAATTTATTAATAAACCCCTCCCCGGGAGCTATACGACTCAACCGTCTTTGATAATCCCCAGTTCCCAATAATATTGTTTTATCTCCAAAAGTATCTCTCCATAATTGTTTCATGTAAGGAGGACTGGAATAAGAGGTTTCAGCACCCAAGAAAGGAGTAGTAGTTTTTCCTCTTCCAGGGTCAGGCATTCTTGCTGAAAGTTCTAAAAGATCCCTCATAAACACAGCATCATTTCCTTGTAGTTTAACAATACTCTGCTTTCCATTTACATCAATGACAATCTCAGGATTTCCTTTAGGATTATTTCTAAATCCTATAGACGCTCTTCTTCCCTCAAGAGATTCAATACTTAGTAAAGAATTCCTTATTATAGATTTTATACTGTTAATAGGCCCCTGTTTAAGTTTTTTATGGCCTATTAATTTAATTAAGTCTTCATTTTCGAAAGGTTCGTTAAAATATTTTTTATCTAACCAAGGTATTAAAGTTTCATCAATTATTTTTTCCCTTGTCTCTTTATCAGGACTATAACCAATTTCTTTAGGTATAATAGGTATATAAACATCAACTCCAATTTCAAAATCTGATTGCATAGTTTTCTCTATTAATTCTTCCCTATTTTCAGATTGTATTATTTTCGCGTAATCATCGGACTTTATTGTGGAGTAGACACTGGCAGAACTTCCCAAAGGCCCCAATAAAATCTGCCTTCCCGCAACAAAATTTTTATTGTTATCAACCTTATACCTTCCATCTTCTTTAGAAATCATAAATGATTGTGCTCCAAGCCTTCCATTTTGCACATAACTAATATCCCCTATTTCATAAGCATTAACAAATTCATTCAGACCTCTTGGTAAATTAATTCCTTTTTCATCAAATCTAACATCAACATTTCCAATTTTAACATCAAAATCTTTAGCTTCATAACCTGTAAGACTATTCATATCTTTTTTTAATTCTACATTTCCTTTTCCTCCGACAACAACATTATCTCCTATGAAAGCGGCAAAATTTTCATGATGCGAGTCTATTGAAAGAGTTCTCCCCTCTTTTTTTAGCTCATCACTTGAATAAAAAGCACTGCTGACATCACTATAATCAACTCTTTCTCCTTTTACTGCTCTATTAATCAAGTCTGTAACTGTTTGACTTGACCGAGAATAAAGCTTTTTTAAATCACCAAAATCAGTTCTTTGTCCTTCTTGAACACTAACCCATGCTTTGCCAAATTTTTGATTTTGTATTGAATGTAATTGTCCATTTTCATCAAATCTTAATGAGATTTTTTCAAAATCTCTGAAAGTTCGTGGTTGAGTCGCAAACTGTCCTACAGATTCTCTTCCTTCCCATATTACATAATCTTCAAAACTAATTTCTTTAGCTAAAAATCCTAATTCTGTTAAATCAAATCCTTTAAATAACTGTTCAGAAACAGCCCCTAGTGCAGCGTTATTAATTTCTTTTAAATTCTCCTGTAAAAAATCATAAGTTATTGTTCTTCCTGATTTAGCTTCTCTAATAATATTTTTTAAGAAATCACTTGAATCCAAATTATCAATGTTAATTTCAGAAATAAGCTGAAAATCTCCTTTTTCTTTTCCTTCATTAATTCTTATTCCTGTTAATTTTCCATCACTAAACTGTAAATCTATTCTTCCTGCTAAAAGCTCTCCAACATCTTTGAATTTTGCAATACCTTGTTTTAATTCTCCTAACTTCATTGTTTTAGGTAATTCACCATTCACAAAATCCAAAAATCTTCTTGTATCTCCTACAGGAACAATAAAAGGAGAATTATCTTTAGGATTAATATGAGCAATTCCTCTTAGTTCTAATTCTGTTCCTTGTAATACAAATCTGTCATCTAAAATAAAAAATTCTCCTTGAGAAACACCTTCTCTGTTTTTAATCTGCAATCCTTTTATATCTACAACTGCATCTCCATTAATGGTTAATCCTTTTTCATGTAATTCAACACTCCCCTTTCCATTTTCAGTAGCAAGATAAATATCCATAGGACTAATAGTTATATAATCAGTTTCTCCATCAGTTTTCTTTCCAGTATTCTTCAAAATAACATCTCCTTCTTCATCACTTTCTGAAATAATTATCTCTCCTCCTTTTCTCATTCTTAAAATAAATTTTCCATTATTATATTCAATTTCTTTTGTTCCTAATGGGATTCTTTCTAAATCAAGCCATATTTTTCCATCGCCTATAATGTTTTTTGTTTTTCCATTTGCATCTTTAACTTCACTCCATCTTAAATCCTTAAAACCAATAATTCTGTCTATACTTGGTTCTGTTAAATCTCTGTCTATATCAACACCATAATTATCTTTCAAAAATCCTGATAATCCTCCGTTATATCTTAAAATATCTTCTATATTTACTCCTTTTATAGAAGTTACTCCTTGTTCTCTTAACGATTCTTTAATTAATTCAAAAAACTGCTCTCCGAAAACTCTTGCTCCTCTTAACATCATATCACCTTCCCATCTTTTCAATAAAAGATGATTTGTAATTTCTTCAACAACAGTATTTTTTATGAAAGAATTTTGTTCATCATTCCAGACGCTTTCTCTTTCTTCTTGATTAAGCTCAACAAACTCTTCTGCTTTTCCTTGTTGCGTATAATAATTTAGATCTTTTTCTTTGGGTTGTTGATTTCTCTCTTGAGAAATAATCAAATTTAAATTTAAAATTATAATTAATAAAATTAATAATCCAACCATCTTTTTTCTCAATAGCATGTTCATTGTCCTACTCTCTTCCATCCTTGTCCTTGAATAAATACTTCAGGAGTTCCTCCTTGCATAGATCTAAAGCGCGAGGGTATTCTGTTTCCAGCAATATCAGTTCCTCTTAAAGCCATTCTTATAATAGCAGGATCTGCATAATATCTATCATTGTTTATTTCTAAATAAGGTTTTGGATCATTAACAATTCTAATTACTGTCCATCTATTAATTCTTTGTTGAAGCGCCCAGTCAGCAATATTTGTTAATTCTTGCTTTAATTGTCCTGTATCGTCCATTCTCTTTAGTGTAATAACATCATTAATTGCAGTTCTATAAGGAATATCAACATTATTTTTATCAGCCCATTCTAACACTTTATTGCCTGATTCAAAATGTTTACTTAATGTCTCGCGTCCATTATTAGCATTCCCATTTCCAATACCTGCATATAAATTATTAATTTGTTCATCTATTGATGGGCCTAACTCTGCTAAGACTTTGCTTCTTTGTGCGGGTATCTGCATCATTTGTTCTGTTATTTTCTCGTTTGCTTTTTTTCTTGCAATTCTATCAAAAAGACCTGCTAAAGGTCCGTTTGGAAATATTAATCCTCTTGCTCCTGTTCTACTTGGATTCATCATAACTGTTAATCTTGCTTCAGCATCTAAGTCTTCTCCAATATCTTTAAGAAAAGGGTTTTTCCTTAAATTTAAATGATGAGTTGTTACATCAACATAATTAATCAGAGGAATTCCGTATACGTGCATGTTTCCATATTGATTAATAACTGATTTAACATTGCTTGGATCTTTTGGATTTACAATTGAATAAGTTCTGCCATCAGAAAGAGCAATTAATTCTCCATTTGCTTTATTCTCATTAACTATAGAATAAATATTATTAATATTTCCATAACCTCCTCGAGAAGTATAGGTTTTATCACCATCAAACCAGGCGATTTCTTTCCCATTATTTCTTAAAATAAAAACATCTCCATTTTTTCCTGTATCTTGATGATTCACTCTAACTTCTTGCAAAGGAACTTTTGTATCAACAACAACTCTTTTTGTTCCTTGATAACGAACAGCTCCTGACTGTGTATCAATCATAAAATTAGTATCATATTCACTTTTCAATAGCTCTTTTAAACCAAGCGTAAATCGTTCTCGGAAAGCCAATTTTTCCGCTTCTACAGCAGTAATAATTCTACTTTGCATAGAATCATAAGATTTTAATAACGCCTCTTTTTCATTGCCAGTAATTTTATTTTTTTCTAAAAGATCTGAAAACTTAGTTCTTAGTACATTATTTTCATTGCCATTCATTCCATTCCTAATCATCTCCACGAAATTCTGTTTATTAATCCAAGAATTTATTTCATCTCTAATTTTTTGCTCACCCTTTCCCTTTAAACCAAGATCAGAAATAGTTTCAGAAAATGATCTAGAAAATCCACTTTTAAAAATATCATCATATCCTTGCACTTGTTCTGTTACAGCTCTCTGAATAATATCATTTAATTTTTTTTCATTTTCTGGACTTGGATTATTATAAAAATCTAATAAAGTTCCTATATTTTCTGGTTTAGTGAGTTCTGCAAAAGCTTGTTTTGATTGCTCAAAAGTTCTATCTGCAAGAAATTGCGCACCAGGATCGTTCATAATTTCATCCCAGCTTCGCTGATTCTTAAATACTTGATTAAAAACATTTTCTCCGCTTTGTGCAATATTTTCTCTAAAAACACTTATTGCATCTTTTATTCTGTTTCTTAATTCAATGTTTAAATCAGGATTATTAAGCTGTTCTTGTAACATTGAAATAGCCTCCATTTGTACGTCTATCCTTTCTCCTTTAAGAATTCGTTGGAGTAACTGTTTATTTTCAATTCCGCTTTCAATTTCACTAGCAACGAAATCTAATATTCTATTAACATCTCCAGTAGCAATAGCATCTGCTAAAGTACTTCTCACAATTCTCGCTCCTACAATATCTTTTCCTGTCTGAAAAGTTGCTATTTCCCATCCATCTCTTCCAAACAAAATTCCTTCTGCACTTTGAACAGCAGTTAATTCTCCATGTTTATTAAATCTAAATAAACCATTTTCTTTTAATTCTGGATTTGGATATAATAAAGCAGAAACTCTTTTATCAGAGTTTAGAGTTACAACATTTGCTCCATTTTTAGTGGAAACTTCTAAATTTCCATCATTATCAAAACTAAATTCAGTTTCTCCTTTTTCCTGAACTCCTTTTTGAGAAAAAAACAAATTAACCTGATTAGACTTGAAATTACCTATATCAACATATCCTAACTTGTTTAAAAAATCCCTCACAGCTTTTTTACCTGAATCTTCATTAATTGCAAATCCTTTTCCTTTTAATACATCTAACAATTCTTCACTCATTTTTCCTTTTAATACATCTTCTTCCAATGATAATGTTTGCATTTCTCCATTAATATCGTAATAATCCACTTCTAATTTTTGGTTATTGTTATCCCATCTATATCCCTCGATACCATTAGAATTAAAACCAAAAACTTCTCCATTTTTCTTAACAATAGAACCTATTTCATTAATACTTCCTTCATTAAATTTTATAGTTCTTCTAAAATCTCCTGCAGAGATATCTAATGAAATTTTTTCCTTTCCATTTTCAGTTATAAATCGTATCCTATCAGTAAGTATTGGCGGTTTGTTAAAATCTATCCAAGCCTCTAATTCTCCCTTGTCATTAATAAACCCAAATTTACCGCCCCTCCATTCTAATTTTTCTAATAAACTATCATCAATAGTAATCTCCTCAATAGGCTTATAATATTTATTATAAAAATCAGGATAATTTTTTTTAAATCTCTCCAGTTTTTTATTTAAAATTTTTTTTAATAATTCCTTATCCTCTTTCATAAGTTTTTTGAAAAGAGCATTTTTTGCGTCATCGCCAAGAACATATACAGTATTTCCATTGCTTGC
>JAGVWY010000070.1 GCA_018304055.1 Candidatus Pacearchaeota archaeon | reverse complement strand
ATTCGTTTGGCGTTTGTGATATCTGTCTTATATGTGGCAATTCGTTCTCTATATCTTTTCTTGAAGCATCACAATCAAAAAATGCGTATGCTTTACCTGTATTCATTTTAAATATTTTTTATGATAATTTATTTATTATTTCTGATTTCCATAAGGATTATTAAAATCCAAATAAAAATTACTTTTAAAAGGATTTTCTTCATATATTGTAGGTTCAAAAGAACTTTCTAATCTTTTATTTTTTACTCTTGGAAGTTGTTTTCTCAACCACTTTTCTAGGGGTGCTAATGCTGCTATATTCAATATAGTAATTACTCCTAAAAGATTTCCATATAAACCCAATTCATCAATCATTGGATTTCCTAAAGTTAATTCGTTGGCTACTCTTGTGAGTGAAGAGATTACAGCTACTCCCATCCCTGCAAGAAAGACATTTCTTGTTGTTTTTGGTATGTAACTAGGAATAAGATGACATTTTATACATTCATTATCTGCGTTATTATCTCGTAATTCTCTCAAGTACGCTCTAAATGTAGAAGGATTCTTTCTATATTCTCTCATTAATGATTTGTGGATTTTCATTGTAAGATAAAAATTGATTTGATTAAGCTGAGTAAAATTTAAAGATTATTTAACCAAAACTTCTCCATTTACTGAATGCCACGAATGTTTATTTCTTACCATTACTCTTCCAAATCTTTTTTCAGATATTTCAAGAATTTCCTCTAAATACTTTGCATTAACATGTTCTGGATGATACCATTGTCCTTCTTCAAATCTGTTAAAAGGATATCCACTATTCGGGGGAGTCCTATGAAAGCCCCCTGTTAAACCGCTTCCAGCCAATGTACCTGGATGGTAAGAAAGCACTGATTCACTTACTATTTTTATTGTTCCTTTATCAACCCATCTTGCTGTAAAATCAAGCGTTTTCTCAATAGTTTCCTCTGTTTCATATGGCAACCCATACAATAAAGAAACGCCTACATCAAATCCCGAGTTATCCAATACAGACATTGAGTCTTTAATTGTCTTTTCTTTTTGAGATTTATCCATACTTTTCAATGCAGAATCATCAAATTGTTCTATAGCAGTATACACATAAGTAAATCCTGCACTCCTATAAGCTTCTACTTTTCTTGGATTTGTAAGCAGATTAAATCTATTAAGGGAACCAAATTGCATTCCTGTTTTACCAAGCTCTACCAACAAGTCTCTTATTTGAGGATGTGCCCCAAAGGTACTATCATCAAAAAAGACTGCGCCAAATCCTTGTTGCTTTCTTAACTCTATTTCTTCAATCAAACTATTTATTGAGCGTGCATTTGGATATGCTAAGTTCCTACTTTCTGAACAGAAGTTACAAGTGTATGGGCAACCTCTTTGAGCAATCATCTGTACAGTTGGAATTATTTTTCCATCTGAATCAATAAAGATACCGAAATCATTTTTATGTCTGTTAATATTTGCAAATTCAATTGGGATAAAAGGAAGGCTATTTAGATCAATTGGTTTTCCATTAGTTTGATAAACTGAACCATCATTTGTATAAATTGTTGCTCTTCCATCAATATCATTCCAATCAACATCAGCTAGAGATCTTCCATTGAATATACTTCTAAGTGTTTCAAGAAGCGCATAATCTCCATCTCCAGCTATTGCAATATCTATTAAATCAGGTCTTAATTTAATATCAGAAAATTTATCTAAAGTATGGATTTCATCAAAATGTGGCCCTCCAAAAATTGTTTTTACATCTGAGTTTATCCTTTTTATTTTATCAAATAAACATAATGTTGGATAAACAGAATCATAAATAGCACTTGCACAAACTATATCTGGTTGCTCTTTATCTACAATACCTTCTAACTCTCTATCAATCCTAGATTTAGAATGTGCTTCATACCAAATCGGATCAAATATTTGTGAAATAAACTCAACGTCTAACTTTCCTTTTTTAGCTTCAGCTATACTTGGAGCAACTGCATACAACAAAGGAGTAGGCCATCCAAAAAAGCGGTCACTAGGATCTTGCGATGGTCCATTTATTAATAACACTTTATTTGCCATTTTCTTATTCATATAGAGTAATACTTTCTAATACAACTTTAGATATCCTTCCATTTTTAAAACTTTCTATATTAGTAACTTTATAGTAGTTATACTATGACACTATAAAAAATCTCTCTTCAACTTAACAATGCTCTAAGCAGCCATCCTTTCTTCTAAATTAGCATATGCTGGATTTCTAAAATTCTCTAATCTAACAATGTAAGGTTCTTTTTCTTCTTTTTTAAGATAATCAACAAAATTGTTTTTAGCATATTGAACTGCTCTTCCAATTACTTTTCTATCGAATTTGCTTTTCCCTCTCATTAAATCAGCAAGTTCTCCGACTCCTAATGGAAGATAGGCAGCTGCTCGCTCAACAACTGCTTCTCCTGCTATTTTTGCACTGTCGCTCACTTTGTCACTTAATTCTTTTGTTTTAGCATATTTCGCATAACGTCGTGCCTCAATTACATCAGCTGCTGATTTTGCTGCAAGACCTGCTCCCTTCATTCCAAATCCAGGTCCAACTCCTGCTATTGTCCAAAACATATATGTACCAATTGCATCAGCTACTGCTCCTCCATAGCGTAATAAAGTAGATAAATAACTCCCTATTCCCTTAGAATCAAAATATTCTTTTGCATAAGTATCATAAGATCTTTCTAAAGACATTCTTAAATTTTCTCTCATCATTTCTCTTTCTCTATCACTTTCAGCTCTATCAAAATATTTCTTAATACCATCATCTTCAACTAGTTTTTCTAAATATTTATTAATGAATTTTTCTTTTTTCATCTTAGCTCCTTCCATGTCTCCTTCCTAATCTATATAAGCCAAGAGTAAATGCAGAAGCTGCTCCTACTCCTAGCCCTTTTAAAAAAGCAGAGTCTGTTATTATCTCATACATTGCTTGTAAGGAAATTTCATCATTGTAATTATTAATTCCATTTTGATAAGCAACATATCCACCAATAGCACAAGCTCCAACTCCTATCGCTGAAATTAATCCTTCAATTCCATTAAATCTTATTCTTCTATTTTGATTTTGCGGTTGATTGCCAGTTGCCATTTTATTTTCTCTCCAGATTTTTCATTAATTGATGAATAGTGATTATTCCTTTCATTTTTCCATTTTCAACAACTGCTTTCATTACATGGTTATTCTCAAGCATTTTCTCACAAGAACTTTCAAGATCATCCTCAATATCAGCAATATCTATAGGAGTGCTCATAATGTCTTTTGCCTTTAATTTATTTGGATCCTTTCCTTCTGCAACTACTCTATTATTTATGTCAGTCATAGAGATAATGCCAACCGGATAATCATTTTCATTAACAACAAATATGTGTTTTAGGATTACTTCTCTCAATTTTTGAGCTACATACACTATTGAGTCATTTTCCTTACAAGTTAAAGGTTCGATTAATACACAATTTCTTATCTTCTTCATTTCCATTAATATATATCATTTCCTCCTGAATAATTAGGAATATCAGAGTTTTTATCTTTTTCTATGTTACATTTATTTGCAAGATCGTTATAATCATCAACAGCAGATCCTAAAGCTTTGTTCAATGCTCTAACTTTCCTTCCTTTTGTTCTTTCTCTGAAAGCAAATAAACCTGCTAAAGTTCCAAAAAATAATGAGCCTCCTGTTACTACAGGTGTAACCATTGCATCTAATGCTCGTGCATAACTGCCTCTGGAAATAAATTCTTCTCTTGTTTCAATATCATATCCTCTTTGATTTAGCTCTCTAATTACATTATCAAGTGATGAATGCAATTTTGCAATTTTTTTATCGAAGTATTCCCTTTGGTGTGCCACTTTTTGAGTACTTTTCTCTCGCGCTTCTTGTTTCAATGCAATTCCCTGTTTTAATAAATCTTGAAGATTAATTATATAACTTTTATTTTCCTGTATTTTTCCATACAATCCTTCAGCTTCTGATAGAGAGGCTCTTAATTTTAGCAAAACATCCTGACTTACCGAGTAACTATCATAATTATTAATGAAATGCCTTATATTTTCTTCATTTCCTTTTTGAGCTTCTTGTTTTAAGAATTCATATAATCCTTTTTCTTCTTCTGATAATTCAGCATTTTCTAAATAATTATTTAATGTTTTTAGGACTTCAGTTTGAGCAATTTTATTATTGCTATTTGTGTCATAAATAGCACATAATACTTCTAGTCTTTCTTTTATTTGTTTTCTCTGTTTCATACCTTCTTCACCAGTTGGTTTTCCAAATGCTCTTCTAATAGCATCATTAATTGATCTAAGAGATTCTGGTTGATAGGATTCTAGGGTTTCATCCAAAGCCAATAATCTCCTATCAATCCTATCCTTGAAGATTCTAGCTCTTTCAGCAAAATTATAATGTTGTTCAAATTCTTCATAGTTTTCTATAATCTTATCAATCTCTGCAATTTCCGCAGGTGTTGCAATTCCTAGTTCTTCATAAATTTTTAAAATGCCTTGTGTATAATGTTCTTCTAATTGTTCTCTTTCCGCTCTGCTTGAGCTAAAATACCTCTAAGATTATTTCCTATAAAATTTAAACCAAAATAAGCAGCTGCTCCAACAGCAGCCCCCACTCCTCCAGCTATAACTGAATCTTTTAGTAATTCTCTTCTATGAAATCTTTTTTTCAAATGTTGTGTTGATATATGGTTTTGCATTTTTCACGAAAAATATTTGTATACGCTTTCCATCATTGGCAGATAAGCAATTTCATATAATTTCATTCTCATTAATCCTGCTGCTGCCATTGAGGCGGTTATATTTAAAACAGGATTTGATTTCTGAAATATTTCATCATATATTGGATACAGCAATCCTGAAACTAATGCCTCTCCAACTACAGGAATAGGACAGAGCATTCCCGCAAGTCCTGATACAAGATGTTTAGTTTTTAGTTTTTGTGGTGGCATTTCAATATTCTCCCTCTTGAGCATCAATGGTATATTGCAGAATTCTTTGTTTTCTTTCATCAATAAGTTGGAAGATATAACTCATACTTATTGGGCTATGATCTAAAGTAGCTAAACTACCAATAGAATTAAATGTAGCTATCGCCCTATTAGAACTCGTAACATCCACTAAAACTTCTAAACCATCTGAATAAAATCTAATATTTTCTGGTTTTCCTTTATATATTTTAACTTCTGGAAATTTATCATAAGCTTTGTAACTAACTACTTTTAGAAATTCATCTCCTCTAGTTCCTACTATTTCATCTCTCCTTTCTTCTACAGATTTAGCTTGTGTTTTTGGTAACATTTTCTTATATTTACCATAAGCATTTATCCTTTTTAAATCTTTCTATTTGTCACTATAATTAAGAAGTAACAAATGTCAGAGGAGGCCATTGTTCTAACCTATAGCAAAAGACTCTTAAAATGTCCGAATTCCACATGTTTAAGACAAGTAGTAAAAAATAGCATGTGGAATTCGGAGCATGCTCAAAAACCATATTAAAAAAATACAACAGGTTTCTGACCTATGGTTTTTGACATTCACCAAAATGTCTTTTGCTATGTTCGGAAGACTTAAATAAATTGGTTAAAAATTTAAGTCTTCTGTTATAGTTATCAATAGATTTATTGTTAATATTAAACAAGAAAGGTTTTCATCTATCTCTTTAAAACTTTTTTTATTTATTTCTTTTTGGTCTCTATCATATTACATGAATAATTTAAATTTTCTAAACTATTTAATCATTTCTCAATTAAATCCTTGAAGGGTTTTCTGATGCTTCATTTTTTCATGATTTTTATAAGTTATCCATGATTTTCTAAAAATATCTGGATGCTTTTCCCAATTTTCTTTAATAAATTCTTGAGTAATTGGATTTGAAGAGTAACCTGGTCCGGTGTCTCCGTATTTATTTTGAATCTCATGCATTCTTTCTTCTCTTCTTACTTTAGCAATGATAGAGGCGGCTGAACAAGTGGGATATTTTACATCTGCCTTATGTTCAACTACTAATTTAACAATTTTATTGACTAATAAATTTCTAAGATACTTTTCAAAAGCATTACAATTAGGTGAAGGACAATCAATAATAGCTATATCAGGGGTTAACTCATTAATAATTTCAGCTTGTTTGTGCGCTTCTAGCCAATTTAAGTTAATTTTTTTATTTAATATAAAATCGTCTATTTCTTTTGGAGAAACATCAATAATTAAAAATTCTGAATTTTCTTTTATTTTTTTATCCAATTCTATTCTTTTTTTATGAGCTAGGAGTTTTGAATCTTTAACACCGTCAATTTTATATTCTTCACCTTCTTCAATCATGACTCCAGCAATAATTAAAGGACCTATTACAGGGCCTCTTCCTGCTTCGTCTATGCCGAGGATTTTCATCCCTAAAAAAGAATCGTTAACTTTATAAGCATTCTTATAATTTCTTTAAGATAGCGGGGTAGAGAAGTCTGGAGTTCTCGCCGGGCCCATAACCCGGAGGTCGATGGTTCAAATCCATCTCCCGCTATTAATAATTTTTTCCGTTATAGCTATTTTTATAAAGTTTAATAATATTGATTTTTTATGCATAAAAATCCAGAGAGCAATATAGGAAGAACGGAAAGTTATGATCCATCCAGATGTTATATTTGCAACACGATAATTGATGTTAATTTCCATGATCTTGAGATTACAATTGAAGATGAGCCCTCATCGAATCTAAATAAAACCTACAATATTTGTAGAGGTAATTGTTGTAATAATATGAAAGTGATTTGCATATTGCTTTTATTAAGTGACATCCTCCTCGCCCTAAAGAGGCTGTGGCATAATTAGTAAAATATAAATATTAGTTCATCGTCTATATATTAATTAAATTTAATATTTTGCCGACGGTAAAATAAAAGAGGT
>JAGVWY010000048.1 GCA_018304055.1 Candidatus Pacearchaeota archaeon | reverse complement strand
ATTCATTCCATCCATAGTTTTTCTTTTCTTCATCACTTGGATTATAATGTCCAATTGCCTTTGTTGATAATATCTGGTTTTCATCAACAGAAATAACAGGATTGTCAGGATAAAAATTAACATACACTCCTTCACTGTCTGCCTTGGCTCCTATCTCTACTTTTTTATTAGTAAAATCAACTTTGAAAAAATCCTCGTTAAAGTTTGCAGGAACCTCCTCGCCAATGAACATGTAAACCCTGTCATCACTACTTATAGAGCCAAATGCAATATTATTTATCTCTCCGCTTTTCAGAAAAAATCTATCTAATCCTGGATCATATCCTATTTCTAAAGTATTAAATTCATCTCTGTTAAGAGTTTTCGGAGCTCCTCTCAAAGGAATAGATTGTCCATTAAATTCTAAAATAAGTCCCCTTTTTCCTTCAACTCCTACTTCAGTCCCCCTCACAATACGAGGAGTTTCAGCTCTAACCTTATCTTCCAAACCTCTCATTAAACCAGCACTTGCTAATCCAATTCCTAATCCAGTTATCAAATTTCTTAATGTTTTTTTCATTTTATATTTATTTTCTTTTATAATACCCATTTAAAATTTCTTCTTCTGTCATATAGAAACCAACAGGATGCACAATGGCTATCTGTCCAGTTTTTCTTGAAAGCTCTTCTTCCATTCTTTTCTTCTCTTTAAAAACACGTTCCCAATGTTCTTGAATTATTTTTCTCTCAAACTGAGTAATGGGTCCAGCATATTTTTGAAGTTCGTTGTATGAAGCATATCTCATTCTTGATTGATCATCATACGAAGTTCTCATCCAAAATCTTTCTTTGTCTTTTAATAATGCAAATGCTTTTGTTGGTAAGTACAATTCTTTATTATCTAGGATATTAACAACATATATAATTGCAGGCCTGCCATTCTCTCTAATAGTTTTACATACAACCTTATTTGCCTCGCCGTAAAAATCAACAAAGTAATTTTCTGGAGATCCTGAATTTCCAATAATTCTTCCCAATTTATCGTGAGGATTTACCTGAAATGCAGGTGTAGGACTTCTAAAATCTCCGCTACTATTTACAGAAACACCAGTTTCATCTAAAGCATTTCCACCGTCATAATCATCCCAAGCATGTAAATCAACGTATTTTCCAGCGTTAATATTAAATCTTCCATTAACATTTATTAAAGGAACAAAATTATTTCTTTTTATTATTTCAGCAGTTCCAGGACCATGAACAGTCATTTTAAATTTTCCATAGCGTGTATCAATTCCTCCATATTGATTATTTTTAGGCAATTCAATACTAATATTTCTTCCTTCAGGAGCATACATACAAACTCTATAATTGTGTCTCGCACCTCCTAATGAAACATTAGCACTTTCTTTACTATCAACAACATCATAAGCATTATAAGTTGTTAAATATCCTTCTCCATCTGTTTCTATTTTTACTCCGTTTCTAGTCATAGAATTCTCAAATGGAAAAACTTCTGTTGCCTCTGCATTTCCAGGCAAAACTAATCCTCCAATTAAACCAGCAACACCTTTCAATGCATTTCTTCGAGTAATACTTTCTAAATTCATATTTTTTATAAGAAAATAAAGTATTTAAATCTTTCTATTTTTTATTATTATGCAATAGTAACAATAAAATCATAAGATAACTATTCTCCATGAAAATAAATATAATCTTGTACAAAAATGAGTATTCATTTTTATCAAGTAATCTATGAATTGACCTTAAGTTTCCGTATCCTCCCCAAGATGACCATCTTCCAGCATATTGTTGTGTTACTCCTACAATATATTTTCCTTTAAATAATCCACCTCCACTATCCCCCGGAATCGGAGAAGGCCTACTACTTGTGGTTATGGAATTCTCGCCGATTCTATTACTTACACTTCTTACAGTACATGCTACATTCCCTGTTGTACATCCTATCCTTAAAACCTTATCTCCTGTTTGAGCATAACCTGGATTACTTGGGATTTTTATATATCCTCGTTGTCTAACATCATCTGTTAATGGAATTTCAACTAAAGCTACATCTGCATTCGAAACAGCAACTACCCTTCCAGGTAAATAAGGTCCTCCTCCTGGCGAACCACTTTTTTTATTTAGTGAATTTAACCATACATCTTCTCTCTTTCCAACACCTCTGACGCAATGAGCAGCAGTAATAACATAAGCTTTATTTCCTTTATATCCTACTATAGTGCCAGTACATCCTCCTAAACTCACGCTTGCTTTAAACGGGCTTCTTTTTTCTTCTATATTAGCTAACTGAACTTCTAATGCAGCAATTCCTCCTTGCTGTTGTAAATTTTGCGTTAATTGAGTTTGTTCTTCTTCTGCTAATTCACTAAAAGTTTTTCTAGCTCTAGGAGTAAGTTGGTTAAATGCAAGGTTTGAGGATACAACAGTTCCTTTTTCTCCAACATAATATTCTAAATCACCTTTAAGTTTTCCTGCAGGAACCAATACATAGTTATTTTCATTCGTTGAAAAATAATCCACATCTTTCAACCTATTTCCTTGCTTATCCATGAAAATTGTTTGCAATGCTACAGTTCCCTCGCCATGAGTAGCCCATTGTATTTCAGGATTATCTTTATAATAAATTTCCTTACCATCTATATAAAAAGTTTTTTTATCAGGACCATAAAAACTTTCACCGCTTATAAGAAGTGTTGGAATTTTTCCCTCGCTATTTTTAATTAAAACTGCATATCCATTTTTTGCATAAAATGACAAACTTTTTTTACCAATTTCTAAGTCATTTCCTCCATTTGCATTACTGCCTGCTCCTATTCTATTTCCTCGAAGAATAGTGATAATAGCTCCTTCTCCGTTATATGAGACACTTCCAATTCTTTTTTGAGTAACTAAAACATAAGGCTCTTTTAGAACAGGATCATTATCAAAAACCAAATACATTTTAGGATTATCAGTTCCTGCACGTATATTAACAAATGTAAACTCTTCATTAAACTGCTGGTCATAAAACATGCCTACTTGATCTTCTATATAACTTACAAATTTCTTATTTCCTTTAATATTATCAACAGCATAAAAAATATTTGTTTCACCAAACTCAACTCCTTTCAATAACATCCACAACTTTCCCCCTTTAGTCTCTAAATAACCAATTCCTTGCGTTTTTACCTGGAGAATTCCTTTTACTTTATTTACATCTTCAACAGAAGGATCTATAAATGTCCCGGTAGGAACACTTGCAATAATTCTATCTTCCAAATATTGTATTTCTGAATCTTCTAAAAGATCTATACTATAACCATTCAGATTATAATTATCTTTTACTGATTTAAAAATAGTTCCTTCTTTAAGTTCTCCACTATCATCTACAACAAATGCAGGTTTTTCCCGCGCTTTTTTCACCTTTATTTCTTTCCCATTTATTATGACTTTTTTAATTCCATTCTCTTCATAAATTTGAATGTAATTTGTATACTTAGAAGAAAAATCTCCTTTTGTAAAAATAACATGCGTATCTTTTTCAGCAGTTTTTACTATAATGTCGTTAGTTTCTATTTTTATATTTCTAGTTAGGAATGTATGATCATCAACTACTTGAGCAAAACCTTTTTTAGAATTATCGTTCTGACTAAATTCTCTTTCTCCTAATTTAAAACTCTTCTCAAATTCAAATCCTTGATTCCTCAGTTTTCTTTCTTCTTCTAACGTTAAACTTATAACTATACTCATAAAAAATAAAATAAATAGTACAACAATAAAAGTTTTATTTAATCTCATATCATTTATCAAGTTTATTAGCAAAATAAAAATGATAATCCTCCCCTAAAATTTTTATATTTTCATCTCTCGCTATAAATAATAATATATTAGATTCATTAGTATCTAAAACATGAAAATTCAATTCATTTTTTTCACCTAAAGAATATAAACAACTTGCACATACAGAATCAGTTTTGTTCATCTGAACATCCATATATTCTTTAATAGAGTCATATATTACTCCTAGCTTCACATGAATTTCCATATTAAAATTTTTTAAAAAATAACTATTTTCACCTTTTTTAATGCTTAAAGGATATTCTATATCAAAAACAACTTTTTGCTCTTCAATAAAAGTTTTTGTTTTTATTTCCCCAAAATTAATCTGAAAATCAGGAAGTTCTTCAAAATCAAGTATGCAAAAAGGCAACATAAAATCCATATAAAAAGAAAGTTGTTCTTCTATTTTTTCTTTAGAAGGCATGTAATTTTTTCCATCATGTAAATAAAAAGCAATATTATCTAGTGAAGGTTCAGGAATTTCTAAATAACCTCCTGTTTCACCGATATAATAAATAGACTCTTCACCTACTTTATTAACACAATTCTGAACATGCAAATAAACAGGTAAGATATCTGGATAAATTTCTTCATTTGATTTTATATCAGTAAAATTTAATAAAAAAAAGCTTACAATAATAACCAAGATAATAATAGCAATTATAATGAATACTGAAACCTGCGCTCTTTTTTCTCCTATTTTCATATTAGAAATTAAAAACTAAAACCAAATTCTGATTTTACTTCTTCAACTTTTAATAATGATGGCCTTACAATTATAGAGCAGGAATTTGGATTTGGTTGATTATTATAGTTATCTTTACATCTAATATAATAGTTTTTATTCAATATCCATTCAGCAGTATGGTCTATCATATTAACGCTTTCCATCTGTATACCTGATTCAATTTCAAAGTTGCAGTCAGTATGAGAGTAACTACAACTACCAGCTTCATTAGTTATTATTTTTAATCCGTTTTCTCTGTATGCCCTTACAACTAAAGGAGCTTTTCTGTCAACACTTACTTTAAATTTAGTAGAAATGTAATCTGCATTTCCTCCTAAATCAACACACTTAAAATAGTATACATAATTTCCTGCAGGAAGATCCTGTCTTTGTTTATGAACATTAGATTTTGTTTCATGAAACATTACATAATCTTCTTCTTTTTTAGGAGGATTATTAGTTTCATCATTGTAATAATAACATAATGATTCTCCATTTCTATAACCATTATCAGTTTTTATTTCTAAAAATACTGGAATAACCTCTGTTGCCCCAAAAATAGTTATATTTGGTTTTACTTCTAATATGTTCAGAGCTTGTGTTCCTATAATTGTATATTCATAACTTTGTTTGTTTTCATTTCTATCTCCTTCTTCTGCCCATGGCTGATCCTTGCATCTAAAAAAGTATTTATTTTCTTTTCTGTCTTCTATTCCAGTAAGTGTTGTCTTGCAAGTATAAACTTGTTGATTATTCATTTCCCATAATTGAGTAGAGCATTTCATAGAGTTTTCCATGTTTTTATAATCTCTATCTTCTCTGCTCCATTTGCACTCTGAAGGCTCATTTACATATACTTCCAAAGCTAGACTCGTCTGGTTAAATTTAACAGGATTATTAGCAGGAACATTTGTATTTACAATTAATGGAGGAGTTGTATCAGGTCCTTTCTCAACGCAAAAACTAACTGAAAAAGCATCTTGATTAAAATTGCCATTCGCATCTTGACATCTAATAAATAAAGTGTAATCTCCGTCATTTTTTAATTCAGGGGCAACAGCATTTATTGCAGAAGGTCCTGGTAAAGATAATTTTTCAGTATGATTATACTTAAATAAATTATCTCCTCCAACAAAATACTGCATTTCTTCAAATCCTTTTGTTAAATTATAATCAACCTTACATCTAGATGGTTCTCCAATTCCAGTAGCTCTATCTTTTGTAGTAAAAGTAAATTCTAATGGAAAAAATGCTTTTATACATTCTGCATTATTTGGTTTAATAATAACTCCGGTTGCAGGAGGTCTTATACTATTATCTGGTATAATAGAATGTCCTTTACTAACCTCAAGCATTTTTATCAAAGGAGAATTTACATCTTGAGGATTTACCCATACACATTTTTGCTCTTCTGTTCCTGGATTAATTATTTCACATGCCTGTCCCAAACTTTTACACATATATTCAGAGCAATGCTCAAATTCATTGCATAATTGGCAATCTTCTCCGCCTATCGGAGCTTGCCATGGCAAACAATGAAATTCAACAACTTCTTCGCTTTCTCTTTTGTAAGTTAAAATAAAAATAGCAGTTGCAATACCAATTCCCAGCAATATTGCAGCAGGGTCTCCTAAAGGTTTTTCTAATAATCCTGCAACAGCTCCTCCTATTCCTCCTGCAATTGCTCCCCATTTAGCCCCTTCTTCTCCTCCAACTAAACTGCCAATAGCTCCAAAAACTCCTGCACCAATAGAACCTTTTAAAAATATAGATTGGAAATTTAAGTTTTTAAGAAAATCTCTTAAAGGAGGAACTCTTCCTTTACCATCTCCACCATCATCAGGTTCAGGAGTATCATCTGGCTTATCAGGAGTATCTGGTTTTGGCTCATCTGGTTTAGGAGTTGGAGGGCCTATTTCAAATCCAGGAACCTCAGGAACAGGAGTTCCTCCTTGAGGAGTAGGGGTAGGAGTAGTGCTTTCTGGAGGGGTAACACCACTGGGCGGACTACTAGGAGGTTTTCCTCCTCCTATTACTTGAGCACTAACCAAAAAACTAATTGCAATTATTCCTATAACTAAATTTAAAATTATAAACAAGGCTCTTGCTTGTGTAAGTGCTTTATTATTCCAATTCTTTTTATCTACCATCTTGTTTTCGACTAATTTTATTTATTAAATATTGTTTCATTTTCTTTTGGTTCTGCATTAAAACTATTTTGTTGTTGGTTTATTTCTTCTTGTTGAGCAGTTTGTTCAGCACTTTCTTTTACGTCTGAAAGCAATCCTCCTTGTATATTCTTCCTTGTTCCATTATATTTTACAACAACACCAAAATCCGTATACACATTGTTAATGTTAATGTAAGCTCCACAATCTCCTAAATTTATACAAGCACGATTCATTGTATCAACCCAGCTTTTTTCTAATACTTCGCAATTTCCCTTGCATTTTCTTTTTCCAAAAATATTTGTTTCAAATTCAACAACTTGTTTTGAATTTCCTAAACTGCATAACTGTTTTGCATTGCTATCTTTCCAGAATTCAAATCCAGGAGGATATTTAGGAAGGCAGATAAATCCTCCTTTTAATATTCCTTTATTTTTAGTTTCAATTTCCTGATTTGCAATGTTTTTTATTTCTTGCTTGCTTCCACTTCCATCATAATGAACACCACTTGCCCATAAACAATCTCTTTTATCAGTGTTTAGACATTCTTCTTCAGTAAACTGATCTATACAATCTGTCCATCTATTTATTCTGCACGCAGCTTCAATAAAATTACCGTAAGCAGGATGAGTTTGCTCAATGCACACTTCATTTCTGAAATCAGCACAGGGTTCTATAATTTCTTCTCCATTAATACAGACATGCCTAAAATATCTGTTACCGACAGCATCTTGTCCATTGCCTACCCCATTAAATTCAGGATTAATTGATTCACACCAGCTTTCTCCATTTTTATAACTATTTCCATTTTGCGTATTATAACAGTTTAAATCTTTACAAATGTTATTCCCAAATTGGGCATTTCCCTTACTACAAATGCTTCCCTGAAGATAATTGCAATTTCCACAGCTTTTTGAATTAATGTTTCCATCGTTAGGATTGCATGATTGGCTTTTCAGGATTATTTTTCTCCAGTAAGAAGGGTCTTTGTTATAAATCCTGTTTGCATCATAAATATTAGCAGGATTTCCACAAGTATCTTTAAAATAAACTTCATCTTTTCCTTCTATGCAAATTGTTTCTGTTGTTGGCCCGCAGTTAGTAGCAAGTTCATCTGCAGTACATAAAAAATCTTTAAAAAATGCAAGTTCTGTTGAATTATCAGAAGTAATGCCTGTGCATGCCTGTCGCGTCGTAAATGTACAAGTTTTTTCTCCTTCAACTTCAAAAACACATGCTCCTTTATCAGAGGCGTGAGCAATTAAAATACACTGAACTTCATCAGTAATATCTTTTTTGAAATCAGTTTCTAATCCATATAATCTAGACAATCTTTTGCATCTTGTTAATGTTACAAAACTTGCCTGGTCTCCTAAAACACAACACCCAAGCGTGCATTGAGGCAGTTCTTCTATTTCACCATCAAACCATGTTCCTTTTGAGATTTCACAAACTTTTTGAGGCGTATTTTCCATGCATAATCCTTCAAAAGTATCAACGCATACTCCTAATTTACAAAAACTTGTTGCATCACAACTAGTAGGAGTCATCCTATAATTTGTATTGCAATTATTTTCTAAAGTATTCTGACACCATGCCCCTGATTTTGTTCTCTCGCAGCATACATTAAAACTTGGATTAATTTCTTGAGATAAAATGAACATAACCAAAAGTAAGAGGAGTAAAAAGAAAAATAAACTAATTAAGGTTATTTTTATCAGCGATATGCTTATTCTGTTTTCCAAATCTTTATCTTCTAGCTTTTCTGGTTTCATCTCTTTTTTCATCTTCTTTTTATAATATTCTGATTATTTATATTTTGAGTATTTTTGGATTTTATTTTTCCGATGATGAAACCGATGATGGCACCGATAAAAAATCCGTTAACCGGAGCTGCTATTATCATGCCAAGAAATATATAAAAAAATCCTTTTACAATAATTTCTAAATTATTTCCTTCATTATTAATAAACATACTTAGTAATGGAGCAGTAATATATATAGTAGGAAATCCCATAATATAAAAAATAATTTTATTATTAAACAAAAGTAAGGGGTTTATAAAAAAGATTATTAGACCTAGTATAAAATATATGACTAAACCTATTATCCCTCCTTTCACCCAACTCGGCCAATTTTTCCATCCCATTATTGTATCACCTAATTATTTAATTTTCTTATTAAAATATTATCAATATATTTAAATATCTCAATAATTTTATTTCTATTATGAGAGTTGAGATTAATGAGTATATTATTGCAGACACAGAAATTTGTCATGGCAAACCTACTTTTAGGGGTACAAGAGTTATGGTCTGGCAGATTTTGGAGATGCTTGAAGCAGGAATGCCTGTAAAAGAAATACTCGAAGCATTTCCTTCCATTACTCAAAACCATATTAAAGCAGCCTTGCATTATGCAGCCAGTTTGATGAGAGGAAGAGACAATGTCCAATTCAGCGTCCCGCTTGATTAGGTTTCTGTCAGATGAAAATGTCGATAAGAGGCTTGAAAAATTCTTAAAAGAAAAAGGAGTTGACATAATTTCAAAACAAAAAGGTCTTGGCAATGGTGAACTAGCAACATTTTCAAAATCAGAAAAAAGGATATTGATAACTAATGATGAAGATTTTTCTAATTCAGAATATTTTCCAAAAGAGAAAATATTTTCGGTTGTTTGGTTAAAAATTCCACAAGATAAAATAGAATTATCAAAATCAGCTTTTTTAAATTTATTAAAAGAAACAAAACCAGAAGATTTTGAAGGTAATTTAATTATATTATATGGAGATAAATTTAGAATAGAATCCATCTCTTCTGAATTAACATAAATTTTATATGATCTGTCTTTATTTTTTGCCATTTTTAATCCATTTTTCATGATTTTATCTTTAATTTGTTTTTTATTAAATTCATATCTCCTTTTATTCTATTAAATCCTTCTTTAATATTTTTCTCAATATAGTTTAATCTTGTTTCAATAATTGCTATTTTTATTGCAATGCCAAAAATAACTGGTAAAATAAATCCAATAATAATCTGCTCAAAAGTAGGAGAATCTCCAAATAAATACCATAAAGCTAAAGCTATCGCAAATAAGAACAATATTATTAATATTATGTCTGCTAAAGTTATTTTTCTCATTTTATTCAAATTCCTCTCCAAAACAATATAGTTGGAGTTTGAATGATTGAAAATCTTTGATTTTCATTTTATCCTCCTTTAAATATAGAGATGATTAGGAATATAAATGCCAAAATTATGCTTATCCATATTATTGCATCTCTCCAATTTATTTTCATTTTATTTTCTCCAATTCAATCCATCCTGGAGGAATAGGAATGCTTTTTACTGCAAAATAAAACTGTTCATCTGTTTTTCTATCTGTTAAAATATAGACTTTTGTTTCATCACCTTGTTTTATTTTTTCTACTTTCAAGGTCTTATCCTTAATCATTAAGCTTGTAGTATCTGCATCACCATAATTAGCTTCACTATTTGCAATATCCCCGGCAGTAATAATTAAATTATACATTTCTGAATTAATATCTGTTTTAATATCCTTGTAAGATTCAGTTTCACCATTTTTTTCTATTGTTAAACCAAGTTCTATATTCATCAAAATAATTTCAGGACTTACTGAAACATTAATAATAGGCTCTTTATAACTAACTTTTTTTCCTGACCTTTCTAAAGAACTCTTTACTTCAGATAAACATTCGTTTACTCTTGGTTTAACGTAACTTACTAATTCTTCCTCAATAGTGTTTTTTAATAAAGGCTTTTGCATAACGCATTTTTTGAACGATTCTTCAGTATAACAAATATATTCTATTTTATTTCCTTTATACAAATAATAATTTTCTGGAGCAATCACCCCTCCTTGCATGCTGACTATAGTCATGCCTTCTTTAAGATTCTCCAAAGAACATGATTTAATCTGCTCTACAGGAGTTTTTCCTAAAATCAAAGAAGCCAAATTACTTCTATTAATAAATAAAACAACGGCGATTACTATGATAATCAATCCAATAATTATGAATACTGAAACTTGCGATTTTTTATCTTGCCTCTTTTTTTCCATATCTTTTTTCATTTTATTTTTAGTTTGTTCTTTATTAAATTCATATCTTCTTTTATTTTATTAAAACTTTCTTTTACATCACTCTTTAAAGTTTTCAAATCTTTTTCAATATAATTCATTCTCATTCCATTTCTACTTAAATTAATTCCCATAGTAAAAACAACAGTTAATAAAAAGGTTAGTATTACCTCTTCCAAAGTTGGACTATTTCCAAAGAAATACCATAAAGCTACAGCTATAGAAATAATAACTAAAATCCAAATTATTATGTCCCCTATTTTTAATTTCATTTTATAAAAATTGAATACATTAATAGCAAAAAAGATGCTATTAACAAAATCCAGATTATTAAATCTGTCCAGTTTAATTTCATCTCTTTTTTCATATTATCTTAATATTTCGTCATTTATATTTCTATCTTCCTTTGCTGTCTAACTTTATCAACGACAAAGATATTTATAAAGTTATTTAAACAAACGGTTTAATCTTTGTTATCGTTCCTTTGTTTCCATAATCATCAACACATTGAATGTAATAAGTTCTTAAATACCATGGTGCGTAATATTCATTATAAAATCCAGACATTTTAGTTGCATTTTCATAATCATATCTTCTATTAAACGAATATCTACACGAAGCAGGTTCGCTAGTAACAATTTTCAATCCTTGGTCATAATATATTCTGTTTATTTTAGGTCCAAACTTGTCAATATAAATATCAAATCTAGTAGTATTTACCGCATTATTTCCTGCAATATCTTTGCATAATAATTCTATGTTATAACTTCCTTGTAAAAGGTTAAGAATATATTCATGACTTTCAGAGCCGTTAGCATTTTTATAGATAAATGAATCCTGATAATTGCCACTTTTCCAACTGCAAATAGCTTCTCCATCTTGTGCACCACCAGATGTTCGTGCTCTTAATTTAACACTAACTGGAGAAACTCCTGATATAACTTTTTCACCTGCTCTTGGAATTATTTCATCTATGCTTAATTCACTTTCTGATTTTTTTAATTCATAAGAGAAACTTTCACTCATTGTGTTTTTATTTTCTGATGTATCTCTGCATTTAATAAAAAAGTTGTTCGTGTTAGTAATTCCTTTTATTGAAGTAAGACATTTCCATCCAAATTGAGTGAATAAAGCCGGGTTTTTTTCACATTGCATTGTGTTATTCATTGCATCAAAATCTTCATTTTTATCACTCCATTTACATTCGCTTGGTTCATTCACATAAAAAATAACTTCTTTTTCATCTTCTCCGTATTTAACAAAACCTCCTGAGAGTGGCTGTGCTAAAACAATTCTTGGAGGCGTTAAATCAGGCCCAGGTTTCACACAAGTTTTTATTTTATAAGACTCTGGATTTACTTTTCCACTTGCAGTCTTACATTTAATGTAAAATTCTAATATTCCTAATTCTTTAATCTGCGCGTCAGTTAGATTATAATAATTTTTAAATGCTTCAGGATTAGGAAATAAAATAGAGGTAACATGTGCAGGAAGAATGTAATTTCCTTTTGGTCCAAATAATTCAGCCATTTCATTATAATCTTCTCGAGAGTTATTACTAATTCTGCATCGAGCAAAAGGATCTACTTTAATGCCAAATTGTACACTTGTATAAGCTTCAATACATTCGTTAGAGGTAGCATTTGCAATTTCAAATCCCTTACTATCCACATTCTTGTAAACATATCCTGGAGTAATTGCCTTTTCAAAAGGCGTTATAATAGGAAGCGTTTCATTTATAGGTTTGCTTACACATAATTCATTTCCTGTTCCCTTGTTAATCAATTGGCATAAGCTTCCTAAACTTTCACATCTGTATTCTGTACATGGAACATCAAGTTTATTGCATTCATTACATTTATCTCCACCGTCAGGAGGTTCCCAGGGCAAACAAGAGAAGTCAATATCAACATATTTTATCCAGGATAATCCAAATAAAAATCCAAGTAAAGCAGCAATCATAGATATAATAACACTTTGAGTTATAACATATGCAATGAGTGCAGCAACCATTGCTATTATCATAGATAGGTCTTTAGGTTGTTCTTCATTAGTCCTTTCTATTTGAGAATTTATTGCTGCCTGAATGCTTGCTATAGCGCCGCTGAATCTTGATAATCCAATTGCTCCAGCAGGGATGTTTCCAAAATTTAATTCACTGTCATTAGTAGTTAGTATTTTAAACAATAAAGGAGAGCCATAGCTTCCTGACGCTTGCGTTAATTCAACCTCAAAAGCACTTAGATTTGTTTTTTCAACTTCAACAGTTGGCAATAATTTAGGATCTAACGACTGGAAAAATTCAACATTTCCAGGGGATGCAGGTTTTTGTTCTTGTATTCCAGTAAATTTTTTAAAAGCACTTAATGCACCAGAACTTAATCTTGGAGGTCCTTGCTCTCCTTGTTGTACCACTCTCACAGTGTAACCACCATCACTATACTCTCCTATGTAATTAACATAAGCGCCGCAATCACCTAGACTAACACAAAAATCATTCATTTCTTTTGTGAATTTTTCTGTATGACAGTCGCAATTATCAATGCAAATACATCCAAATATGCCGCATTTCCAAGTTTCAGTGCATCTTTGAGTTGCTGAACTACAAATACCATCAGCAGAACTTGGCCTGTAATAATCAGGATCTAAACTTCCATCTTCCTGTAATAAATCCTGTTCAAAATTTAAGTCAAATCCAGGAGGATAAGAAGGAAGGCAAACTTTAAAATGAAAACTTCCTGACATGTCTATTTCCTTAACCCAACAATCGGGATTTTTTTTGCATTGGCTTTCCATTTTATCTGTCCCTTCTCTGTTATAGCTTAAACAGGTTCTCCATTGATTCACTCTGCACGCAGCTTGTGAAAAACTTTTTCCATCATTTGTTACAGAGTCTTCCTGCACGCAAATTTCGTTTCTAAAATCAGAGCAGGGAGCTAATCTTTCAGTTCCAAAATAGCAAATATGTTTTACATGCCTGCTGCCAACAGGATCTTTACCATTCCCAATTTTTCCGTCGTAGCTACACCAGGATTCTCCATTTTTTCTGTCAATTGTTCCATCCCCATTAGTGTCACAATCAACTTCTCTACATGCAGCCTCCCCATTTTTCTCTCTGCAATAACTTCCTGAAAATAAATTACAGTCACTTGCAATATTTTCTTTATTACCACATGAGTCAAACCAGTAAACATCTTCTTCCCCTTCTACACATCCCGTACTATTTTTAGCTTTACAAGTGTTGTTTAATGCAGGATCAGAACAAAAAGTGTCTTTTGCAAAGTTTGCCTCACTTCCTGTTCGTGAAACACATTCTTCTAAAGTTATATAAACACATTTTCTCTCTCCATTTGATTCAAAAACACATGCACCTTCTTCATCTTTATCAACGTTGAATAAGCACTCTAATTCTGTATCTGAATTTTCATCAAATCTCCATTCTGTTTTAATGTCTTTGTTTTCAGTATTTCCTTCAAATTGACAATTTTTTTCAGTTGTCCATTTTACTTGGTCTCCTAATATACAACATCCTTTTTTACATTCCTGAATATTGCATTCAGCTCCTTGATTGAATATCCCATTGATTTTTTCGCAGTCTCTTCGAGAAGTTGCCTGATTGCACAATCCAGTATTTTCACTTAAACAACATCCAATCTCGCAAAAGCTTGTGTCCTCACATAAAGTTGGAGCTGATTTAAATTGAGTATTACACTGGTCAGAACTAGTAAACTGGCAGGAATTTCCAGAAACTGTTTCTTCACAACAAACTCTACTAGATGATTGAGCATCAACAGATTCTATAAAATTAATCTTGGATAACCATCTCAATCCAGATACTAAAAGTTTTTTTAAGTTATCTTCATCATTAATCAATGCATTTTCATTTGAATTATCAGTTTCAAATGTTTTATATAATAAATAACTAAAAGAAAAAATAGCTGCAATTAAAATAGCTATCTGCAAATAACTCATATATGCTTTTCTACTCCAAATATTATTTCTATTTATCATCTCTTTTTTCATTTTATTTTTAATTTGTTCTTTATTAGATTCATATCTTCTTTTATATTAATAAAACTATTTTTGATATTTGAAAAATTATGTTTCATATCATTTTTAATAACTCCAACTTCTCTATATAACTGTATAAGTAATCCTGCTAAAAGTAATATCAAAGCAAAGTTAAATTCTTCTAATCCTGGACTTCCACCAAATAAAAGTTGTAAAATCCATATTATTATTAATATTCCTAAGAGTATTAAAATAATCTTTAAAACCAAATCGAAGTAATCTCTTGCCTTCATTCAACACCCCCTAAAAATATAATTTTAATAAGTAATGCTAATCCTAAAATAAATATGATTAATAATATCCAATAGAGTATGTCTGCTATAGTTATCTTTTTCATTTTTTATCCTAATCTAGATAATCTTTATTATCATCTCTTTTTTCATTTTTAATATCCTGGCGGAAGCGCGCAGCTTCGTATTGCAAACGTAAATTTCTGATCAGTAGCTCTTTCAGTTACAGTATAAATAATATCTCCTTCTCCTCTTATAAATTTAGTTATATCATATGAAGGATACACTATCATATATCCTAGTTCATCAAAATTACAGTACTCGCTTTCTTGATTTGCAATTTCCATTGCAATTTCTGCAAGATTATAAATGGGATGAACCATAATCATCTTAAAACTTTCAAATTTACGTATTTCATTTCCTCTGGTTATTTTAAATTTCTTTGTAATATCAACAACAATATTTTTTGGATAAAGTGTTGTTTTTAACTCTAAAGAAGATGTCTCAATATCATACCTTCCCTCTAACTCATTTTCTAATTTAACAAAGCATTCTTTAACAAGCGGTTCAATGTAATCTGTAATTTCATTTTCAATATGCTCAATTAACAAAGGCCTTTGATTTACACAAGGTTGATAGTATTCAATGTTATAACATAAGTAACTAATATCCTCTCCATTATAACTAATATATCCTTTAGGTTCAATATCTCCTCCTTGTTTGCTTAAAATATCTAATGCTTGTTCAACAGATTCTCTGGTACATGATTCAATAAATGCCTGTGGATTATTCTCATCAATAACCTTTATTTCAGGAGGTTTTATTAAAAGGAAGAGTAAAGCAATTAAAACAATAACAATTAATCCTAAAATTATGAAAATGGTTATTTGCGAGCGTTTTGATTTAGGAATCTTTAATAAATTATTAGCTAAATACAAACGCGAGTTAGAGTGTTTCAATCTTGGCGGTCTAAAAAAATTAATAGCAAGATCGAAATGCGAGTGCGATTTCTTATTTTTCATTTTAACATCCATAAATTTACTTTTTCTTTTTTTAGTTTTACAACTTTATTTTCAACTGCCAATTCTAATAAATACTTTTCAGCAGTATTCCAGCTAACACTAAGGAATTTTGCGAGTTCAGAACTCGTTATCACCATCTTTTCCCCAAGAAATTTAAGTATCCTTTTGGTCCGCAATTGATTATTCATAAGATTGTACCTTCTAATCTACATTATTTTAAACATAGCATTAATAATAGGTTATTACGTAATATAAATAATATGAATATACATACTTATTTAAAGGTTTTGCATGGAAAGAAAAATATTATCTAACAACTTTGCCGTCTTTAACAATAACCTCTGACGGAACGCTTCTCCCCACCCATCCAATTGCTTTTGCTTGGGTTATAGTTATGGCGATTTCATTAGGATTTCTTTGCAGTCTAGCTCGGCATGGTCCACACCATGAAGGCGCAGTAACAACCATCTTAACAGCTTTTCCTTTTGTCAATTCATTAATCCTTTCAAAAGTTGGATATTCAACATAATTTCCTCCGTCTTGAGCTTTAAAATATCCTGGTTTGCTTCCTTGTTTAAATCCTTTCACGTATTTCTGTTCCCATGCTCCATATGTTTTTGCTAATGTACTCTGGCTTGAATCTTCTGTAAAAGAAGATCCTACTATTTTGCAGGTTTCTCCATCGCACACGGTAAATGCAGTACCTTTAGGAGTGGGCTTAATTTCTATAGTTCTACCATCATTAAGTTTCTGCTTAATTTCCGGAAATCCTTCAAAATTTTTTCCGCCCCCTAGACGTAATTCTCCATCAGGAGTTAGTGTTATTACCGAGTCCCCTCTCTTTATAGTAAGTTCGGAATTTAAATTTCCTATTTCAAGAATCTTCCCTTCTTTAATGTATGGCTTGCCTTTTGTTGGGCTTAAATCACTTGTCAAAAGTTCTGTATCCTCTTCTACACTATAGCTTATATCCTCTTTATCATCTTTGAAATTTGTAAAAGACGTTTCTTTCGCTAATTCTTTTCTTCCATCAGGAAATATCTTAACTTCACCAGAATATTTGCTTTTAATAGTGCCATCAGTATTTTTTTCATTTACTTCTGTTCCTTTTAGTGAAATATAATTATCATTAATATTAATCTCTGTATTATCACGTGAAGGAAATTCATAAGTTGATTCCTTAGTTATAACTTTTTTATTCTCTAAATCAATTTCAAATACACTATTAGAATTTTTTAGACGTATATTTATTTCCTCTCCATTATTCATACCAGATGTATAAGAGGTTATTGTAACTCCTGAACTTTCAAATAAAATTCCTTTCTTTTCGAAAAATGCCTTTTGTTGTAAAGGATTGCTATTTAGATAATTCACTAATTGTTGTTTTTGTGAGTCACTAACTAAATAATTTCCCTGTAGTACTTGATTATAGATTTCTTCGTCAGCTAATTTTTGATTGGGATCAACTGTTGGACGCCCTCCAGCTATCATACTATTTATTACTATCAATATCATCATAATTGCTATCATCAGAATAGTATTATAAGTTCGTTTCATTTCCTTTTGTTTCATTGTAATTTATCGCGAAATTATAAATTAAAGGTTTTATTGAATTACTCTCAAATATTATGGAATAAATAACGTCTTCACCAACAGTGATAGTTTCAAATTCAAAACCTTCTTGATATGCTAAGAATGCTGTGAATCCTAAAGGTATTTCATCAGGATATAGCCTCTGCTGTTCAATTACCCTATAAGCAATATCATAAGCTTTCTTCAAGTTGATTTCAGTAGAAGAAGAAAAATTACTGAATTCAATAATATCTTCACCAGATGTAACTTTCAGAGGATAATCAACACTAACCATTATTAAATTGTCATCAATTATTGTTTTTGAGATAATCTCTCCTGATTCTACGATTTTATCTTTAAAATTACTAAAATCCTGCAGGCAAAATATTAAATTATCTTCAATGTAGTTATCAATTTCCTGTTCTATAATGAATAGAGAAGGCACATGGCTTTCTTTATTTACAAAATAATATGGGACAGTGTAAATAAAATAATTTGTACTCAATATAGGTACATTATAATACCCACCAGATAATGCAATAAAATTTATACCATCTCGTAAAGTTTCATCAAGACATAACTGAACAAAAGAATAGACAGCATTAGTATTAGTCTGCATATTAGTACTTTTTTGATTGCTAAACATATAATAACCTATTCCGATAACTAATACAATCGCAGAAGCTAGTATAATAAATACAGTAATTTGCGAGCGTTTTGAATTTGGCAAATTATTATTAAATAACAAATTCGGAGCGCGAGCAGAGCGTTTTGAATTTGGCAAAAAATTAATATCCATATCTGATTCAATATGCGAGTTACCTCATTTCATTAGAAAAATTATATATTAAAGTATATATATTTTTTGATTAATTATATGGAAGGGAAGGGTAGCGTAACTTTTTTTGTTGAAACTCCCTTTTTACTTATCTTATCTCATCAGATGATTTGTCAGTCTCTCGCCG
>JAGVWY010000047.1 GCA_018304055.1 Candidatus Pacearchaeota archaeon | reverse complement strand
TCTACCATAAAATTTTTCTGTTTTCAAACCATGACAGCTTCCTTCAACAAAACAAGGACAAGTATTAACATCATCCATCCAACTATCAAGAAGTTCATCATGCAATAAAATACAATTTTTTCCTATAAATCTTCTTTCATTTGTATCAAGATCCTTGGAATCAATATATTCCATATAATCAAAGAATAAAAATAATATTTAAATATTTCTATGATATTTTAAAAGATTTTTTGGTCAATTACTTAAACCCAAAAAATCTTGCTGCAGCTGATTGAGGAGCGCGAGCAACACCGCCAATTGTTCCTTTCTCTCCTCCATAAGGAATTGAGGCCATTCCATAATTCTTTTTCAGTACATCATAAACCAAAAAAGCAGTATCTATGCCTTCTGCCCTTGCAGCATTTCTTACAAAAGCTTCTGCATACGAATCTTTTTTCACTCCTTTTTCTTTTAATCTTTTTATTCTTTCTTTCGGATCTTCTTTTTTCTTTCCGAAAGTGAATAAACTGGGAATTTCAAAAAGCCCTTTGAATATACTATCTTTTTTCTTTTCCTCTTTTTCTTCAAGTAATTCATCTAGATCTACTTTTATCTGATTTAATGATTCTTCAGTCATTCCCTCAACTAAATTCAATGCGCTTGATAAATCTGATTCATCAAGTTTTGCTTTTAATAGCTCTATTTCCTCTTCATTTAATCCGTATCCCTTAAAATCTATTATTGCTTTTCCTCCAAAAACATAATGCTGTCCAACTTTATTAGGAATTCCAGTAAAAGTAAAATCAACTATAACAACATTATAATATTTTCTTAATTTATGAGCGATGTATTTAAATTTTTCAGGAAGAACCGGACGCAAATAATGTCTGGTGTAAGAAGCAAGTTCTACTGGATCAGCTTCTCGTACAGCCATTAAAGTTAATTGAAGAAGAACAGTATTAAAAGCAGTTACTAATGCAGCATCTTTTTCTAATTTCTCACTTTGGTTTAATTTCTCTGCGTATTTAAGATAAGGCTTTGCCCACCTTGTCTGTAATTTCAATGCCTCAACCTGGCTTTTTAAATAAGCTTTTTCTATCTCAAATCTTTTTTTTAATTCAGCTTCGCTTCTTTTTTTCCACTCAAAAAATTCCTGAACTCTTGGTTTTAAAATTCTCTTAACTCTATCATTTAAATCCATTTTATCAACTTCTTCCGGTGATTTAGCTATTAAAAAAGCGTCTCTTAAAGTAACAAATTGGAGATTTCCAGAAGACAAAGCATTAATACTTCCCTGTCCTCTTAAAATATCTACTTTATCCATCCATATTTGTTTTAATGCAAGAATTCCAGCATCTTTTTTAGTTTTATCAGAAGAATTTGCAGCTTCATAATGGCTTAATCTGATTTTAAATTCTTTCAAATCATAAATTAAATTAAGAACACTTCTCAAAACGCCGTTTATAGTTGCCATAATTCTAGAAGCTTGTTCTTGCATTTGTGTTTTCTTTGCTCCTAACTCAGAAAAATGCCCACTTCCTAAGGTAGAAGCAAAATTATCAACAAGCTTATCCACTTTTAGGCCAATTTTAGTCAAAAAATCTAAAATCCAAAAATAAAAAGGTTCCAAGGTTTCAGATGGAGAATCATAAGTCAAAGAATACTTAATATCTTCAGGATCTTTTTCCTTTTTCTTATAAAAATGACTAATTTCTTTTATTATATCATCAACCTCTCCCATGATAATTTCCTCTTTATAAATTAAAAAGAAATTGTTGTTTATAAAATATTCTATCTCTCAATTAATATTCCTGTGTTACAGCATTCCCTCTTGAAAATTCAGGCATCTTAGGAATATCGTGCCTTTCAAATTCATTGCCAATAATCATTGTAAGTTGTTTGCCATGATATGAATCAGGATTTACAACATAAATAAGCCCTTTAAGGTCTTCATATTTATTTATTCCTCTCCGCCTATTTATGATAACAGGTCTCATCTCTTCTATAGTATCGAGATACATACAATAATTAAGATCCCCATTTATGATATTTATATCACCGGTAGTAGAATGAACATTTCCAGCTAATCTGTTGCTCCATGGTAAAAATCTTACATTTTCATAAACGCTATTGAATTTAAAAGGCCATAATCTTTCCTCTTTACGGTAATTAGGGTATTCACAAGATTGATAGAGCATCATTCGTGAATGTAATGCCGCAAACTCACTAACCAAATCTCTCATTTCATTTTTATTACTTATTGGCTTTCCAACAAATAAATGAGGAACTAACTTTTCTAAATATCCATAATCTTGTTTACTAGTTTCGGTATCTACTTGAATTATTGATTGTGTTTGACTACTCATAATTATTATATCCATATAGGATTTATAATATTATAGTTAGTTCGTTGTTTGTTTTAATAATTATTTTCTCACAAAATCCATCAAATTCTTTTTTTCAAATTTTAAAATATTTCCATTATTTGCATCTATTAATACATGCAGAATTTTTAAATTGTCAAGTATGCAAGTAAGATTCCACACTAATGTTTTCTCTTCGTTTGTTTCATCTTCTTTATAATTCTGTAAAACCACGATTATTTTCTGAAATTTTTCATGAACTCCTTGCTCTAATGCTTCAAATCCAACAATTCCTTTTAATTCATTAACCTGTATGGTTAATTTAGGAGTTATTGGTGTTAATGGATTTTTTTCTGTTTCTACTAATGCGTCTTCATTAACAACAACATTATTCTCATTCAGTGAAAAAGTAAAAACTTTATCTTTGGTTATATAATCAAGAGTTCCTTTATTATCTTTTCCAATAAAGTCTAAAACAAAAAATCCTGTGCATAATTCTAAATCAGGATATTTTTCTTTAATACTCTTGAATTCTTCAGAGCATTCAATATATTCAACAAATTCATCAAATAGCATATAATAGAAAAATAATAATCTTTAAAAATACTTCTTATCTCGAAAATAAATGTCAGAACCAAATAATTATCGCGGATATGGATGGTCATATACTTATACAACATCATTACTAACGAATGATCAGAGAGACGTTATAAAGAAGCATATACATGATATGTACTTGGATGGGGATGAAACTAAAAGAATTAAAGGAGAGGATTTTGAAGGTCTTGCGAGAAAAGTAGGAAATTTTCCTATCCAAGGCATTTTAGTAACAAAATATGAGATAGAGCTTACTTTTGAAAAAGATCCGCCAGTAAAATGTTTTTATATCATAAGAAGACATTCAGATCCTCCTATGAATTAACTTTTTATAATACTATTACTTGTTTTCTACATGAAAACAAGTTCAGGCATTTTAATCTACAGAATAAAAAATAACAAATTAGAAATTTTTCTTGTCCATAATGGTGGACCTTTTTTCAAGAACAAAGATGAAGGATATTGGAGCATTCCAAAAGGAGAAATAGAAGAAGGAGAAACAACAGAAAAAGATTTTTTGAACAGAGCAATATTAGAGGTAAAAGAAGAAACAGGAATAGAACTGCCAAAATCTGCCGATTATATTTATCTTGGAACAATAAAACAAAAAAACAATAAGCTTGTTCACGCCTGGGCAATTGATTATAATTGGCAAGGCCTTTTGAGATTAAACTATCTCACTTTAGAATATCCAAAAAATAGATTTATTAAAATTCCAGAAGTAGACAAAGCAGAATATTTTTCAGAAAAATTAGCAAGAAAAAAAATTAACCAAACACAAATTCCTTTTATAGAGAGATTGAAAGAAAAGATTCGTAGTTAAATTAGATTTTCTCAAGAACTATCATTTCATCTTTTAATGAACTTCTGAAAGTATAATCTCCTCTTGGAAGATAAAGAACTTGATCGTCGTATACTTCTCTGATAAAATAATAGCTCTCTCTTTCATGATTGTATAACCTTTCATAAGATTCTGTGTTAGTCAATTCAAACTCAGGAACACTATAATACTCTGCATCTCCTATTAATAAACAATAATTATTAAAATCAACCTCAAATAAAGGATTTTGCAATAAGTGAAGGGTTGTTTTATCGCTAACTAATCTCTCGTCTTCGCTACATAAATAATCTTCTTTAAATTCATCAAAGCTATCATAATCACTAAAACGATTTCCAAATTTATCTATTAAATGAGATAATGAAACAAGATTATCATTTCGTTGAATTCTCAATAGTTTATTTTTTTTATAAACAGCATAACGACCATTAACAGGGTAATTATCCTTGGATAAAGTACGGCAAAGCACTCCGTGAGATAGCGGAATAAACGGATGACGATTAGATTTGGTAATATTTTTTAATTTCTGTTCAAGCCTACTTGAATAACCCAATGTAAAAGGATCTGCAATAATTATCTTTCCTGATTCAACTCTAAAATCTTTTTTAGTTAATGGATTAAACTGTTCTAAACTAATACTCATATAAATGTAATTTTAAAAGGTCTTATAAATTTTTTTATAATAAAATATATCAATTTTCAAACTCTTTAAAATATATCCCATACCATTCTTTCTCTAAATCTTTTTTAGGAATAAATCTAAGAGCTGCAGAATTCATGCAATAACGCAAACTGCCATTAGGTCCATCATTAAAAACATGTCCTAAATGACTATCAGCTTTTTTACTTCTAACTTCTGTTCTTTTCATAAATAAAGAGTTATCTTCTTTTAATATAATGTTATTTGGTTCTAAAGGCTTAGTAAATGAAGGCCAACCAGTGCCAGAATCAAATTTATCTTTTGAACTAAACAATGGTTCCCCGCTTATTATATCAACGTAAATGCCTTCTTTTTTATTGTTCCAATATTCATTATTAAATGCAGGTTCAGTGCCTTGTTTTTGAGTAACATGAAACTGCATAGGTGTTAATCTTCTCAATATTTCTTTATTTTTTGAAAAATTTTTATATTCATCTTTTATTATATCGTTTATTTTTATTTCTATAATTGGATATTTACCATCAATTTTTCTTTTTAATTTTAAATATGTTTCAAAGACAGTTTTTCCAACAGGGCTAAATTTTTTACTTTTTATTAATTCTAATAATTCCCCTTTATCTAAAAATTTTATTTCTTCGATTTCTTCTTTTTGAAAATATATTGGTCCATTATATATCAAATTAAATATTTTGCATAGAATATTATGGTTCAGAGAAAGATATATCAATTTAAATAAAACAGATCTGGAAAGCTGTACATTAGATATCCCTTGAATTGATAATTCTTCATTTAAACCGCGCATAGCAGTTGACTCATAACTATCCCCTTCAATTACTGTTTCTGCAATTCCAATATCCCATAAACCTGGATTTATATCTTTATTTTTTGTTCTTTTATGAATGAGAAATTTTTTTTCATCATTTAATATAATAACTCGAGCAACACGATGTAACAAAGCTTTTTCTCTTACTTCTTTTCGAGTTGCCTTTTTTACAAATTGGTCTTTTTTATTAACAACGTATACAATCTCATCCATTTTTATTCCCCCACATCTTCCTCAAAAAATCATCTCTACCAGAGCCAATTCTATAAAGTTTATATTTCAAAGGATTTTTATTATAGTAATCTTGGTGATAACCTTCAGCAAGATAAAAACTTGTATATGGAACGATTTCTGTAACAATTGGCCTGTCAAATTTCCTGCTTTTTTCTAATTTATTTTTAGAATCAACTGCTAATTTTCTTTGCTCTTCACTATGATAAAAAATAGCTGATGCATATTGTTTTCCTCTGTCAACAAACTGCCCTCCATCATCAGTAGGATCAATGTTTTTCCAAAAAAAATCTAATAAATCTTTATAATTAATAACACTATGGTTATAAACAATTTGGACAGCTTCTCTATGTCCAGTTGCTCCTGATGCAACTTCTTCATAACCAGGATTTTTTTCTTTGCCTCCTGCATATCCTGCCGTAACCTGTATCACTCCTGGCATAACTACAAAAGCAGGCTGTATACACCAAAAACATCCTCCTGCAAAAGTAGCTTTTTCATATTTTTCAGTAGGGTTATTAAAATCTTTTTTCCTTTTCATAGATTATTAAATATGATAAGAATTATAAACATTATCCTCTTCATTATAAATTAAACTTTATCTTCTAATACTTTTGTAATCTTTAAAGGTAATCGAGAAAAACCATATTGTGAATTGTATAGTATTAAGGCATCTGCATAATTTTGCGCATCTCTTTTTTTCGAGAAAGAATAAAAAGCAGCGGTTTCTGGTGAATGAGGATTTATATGAACTCCTCCAACTGAATCAGTAAGTGAATAACTTCCTCTAGAATTAAACCTTGTTAAAATTCCTTTTTCTTCAAGCATTCGTAAAACAGCGTCATATGTTCTTGCATTGCCTGTATTTCCTCGTAACGTACCATGCTCATTCCCTAAGGCAATAATATCCTTCCAATTAATCTCTATCTTTCCATCTTTTTCTTGAATATATTGTTCTAATCCTTCGTTCATATTAATATTAAAATAACTCTATTTAAAAATATTATTGTAAAAAATAATAATAGTAGTTTAGCGTTATATAGAATAAAGTATAACCTTATTAATTACTTGGAAACTTTCTTCTCTTCAAAAACTTTTAATTGAACTTCACATGGTTTTCTACTATCTCTATTTCCGCTATTATCAAAATAGTTATTGCTTCCAGATTCTAAAATATGTATATATAATCTTGTAGCTCCTTGAGAAACTTTAATACCTTTATCAAATGAACTTCCTGAACCAAAAGTATCTCTAGTTAAAGGAAATCTTGCTATTGTTTTTTTATTTTCATCAGTAAAAGTTCCATAAGTATCTTTTCTGCATGAACTTGGCAGTTGATCTTTATTATGATAAATTCTATGAGAATAACTTCCAGTAACATCTAATACTTTAACTGTTTGGCCTTTTTTTAATCCAGATAATGCAAGAGTTGGTGCTTTTGCATCTCCGTTAGAAACATGTTCCCAAGGTCCTTGATTTCCTTCAAAATGAGCAACAACTTCCTTTATGGAAACTTTTTTAGAAACAATTTTAGGTTTTTTAGATTTTGTATCATAATAATAACTATATTCTGACTTTTGATAATCACTAAATCCTTTAGATTTGTAGTACATACTAGAATCATAATTATAACTTTCACTTAGATAACTTTCACTTAGATAACCTTTACTTACATATCTATTGCTTGAACTACCCCCATAAATATCCCAGTTATTATAGAAAAAACTTTGCTTATAATGCCATGCAAATACAGAAGGAACACTTACTATTAAAACTGCTAATAAGAATAGTATAATTATTTTTTTATTGTTCAAATTTGATTTAATATATTGCATTTTATGTTGTGTAGATTCCATAGTAATAGTAATAATTCTACTTTTTTATATTTAACTCTATGGAGTATGAATAATACAACTTACCATTCTCATTTAAATCATTTTCATTCTCTCACTATGTAGCTCATTTCAAATTCCTAAAGATTTGTTTTAGAAATCTTTATAAATCAATTTCTCAATACCATTTCATAAACTAATAAAATACAATGGTACTAAAAAAACAAGGAACAGAAGAAAAGCTGAAAAGTCTTACAGAAAAACTCAAGGAAAGAATGCTTCAAGAAACCGTTGAAGAAGAAGATGAGGCAGAAGAGAAAACAAAGAAAAAAATAAAAGAAGAAGCAAAGGATATTTCAGACAAAGAAATAGAAGAAATATCTAAAAAAATATCAAAAAAAGATATTGAAGAAGAAAAAAAGAGCATAGAATTAAAAGATGAGACTCTTATCCCTTTAGAAGATTATATTAAATGCGCTGTACATTTAGGAACTAAAGTAATTACTCCTCATATGAGAAAATTTGTCTATAAAAGAAGAGCCGACGGGCTTGCAGTGATAAACACTATTTTCATAGACCAAAAACTAAGAGAAGCAATTAATTACCTAAAAAATTTTAGACCAGAATCCATATATTTGGTCTGCAAAAGAGAAGCAGGATGGCCTGCAGTTAGAAAATTTGAAGAAATTACTGGTATAAGAGCTTTTACCAAAAAATATTCTCCAGGAATAACTACTAATTTATCCTTAGAGAATTTTTTTGAGGCAGAATTAACAATGATATGTGATACATGGATTGACAAAAATGCATTGTATGACACTCTAAGATTAAAAAAACCTCTAATGGCTCTCTGTGACACAAATAATTATACATTCGGTGTTACACAGGTTATACCTTGTAATAACAAATCAGGAAAATCCATTGGATGTATATTGTATATTCTTGCACGGGAATACTGTAAACATCTTGGAAAACCATTTACTGCAAAATTAGAAGATTTCACTGGTAGTTTGGAATGAGAATTAAATAAATTGAGAGTTTTAGATACCGGCAGTTATTATAAATGTAAATTATCTTAAATCTTTCTCTATAAAAATTTCATATTGTTTTGTCAAAAACTCCCTTTTATTCAAGATTTACCTAAGGTTGTTGTTGTATAAAGAGGAGTTTTTAGAAAGTATTAAAAGATAAAAGTTTAAATTTATATTAAGTTTATAAATCCAGTTTTCCATATAATACCACTATTAAATGACATAAGATTATATAATGGTTCAAAGCATAATAAGAAAAATTAACCCCAGTAGTATTGAGAATATTATAGAAAGATTTGAGAATGAAGGTAGTGAGAGTTATCGTTTAACACTGTTACACAAAAACAACAGCGATCTATGCTGTTTCTTAAGTGGAAATTTACAAGAGATTTCATCTACACAAAAAATAGACGTGGGAATAACTATGGTTTTTTCTAAAAAAATAAAAATTGATGTTCATTACGATATTGAGTTCAAAAAAAGAGAAATAAAAAATGGATATTATTATGTTATGTTTGACGATTCTCCTGGTGAGCTTAATGAAAGAGTAATACCATTTGGTTTTGTAAAAGAGCCGCCATCAGTTATTGTTCATAGAAATTTAGAAGAAAAGTTAATTGATTGTTTAGAATGTAAGTCACAGTTGTTATTAGATTTTTTGGAGGAGTTAGGAGAAGGAAATAGTTTAAAAGTAATTTATGATTCCGTTCGTTCAAAAAAATGGAAAAACCGATATAAAAAATTAATGGAATATAAAAAATCGTTACAGCAAAACGTTTCATTTTTATTTCATGAGGAATCTTCTCCATCAACATTTATTCTACCAACAAGTTATATATCTGAAGACGCTACAAAAAAAACGCTGTTTGTTAGAGAATCAGACTATAAAAATACAATTGTTGCTATACCACTAATAGCTTTCATGCCGAATACATTTTTGGATTATTTTGAAAAAGAAATGATAGATACTTATCGTAATAAGATAGATACTTATCGTAATAAGTTTGGGCAATCCAAAGAAGAAGAAATGCGTCTAATGTTAAGTGAATTTTTTATGAGTCATCCTAAAGCGCGAAAAGGAATTAAAAAAATTTTAGAGTTTTATAAACATGCTTCGAATTTAAGTATGTATGCATTACAAGCAGGGTTAACAGCCTTAGCTTATAGATACACCCCTTCTATTATTGGTTATCCTTTCTTTACTTTCACATTACTCTCGGGATGTACTATTGCAACAAACTTAATAATTTCAAGAGGGAAAGATTCTAGTGGTATAATCTCAACATTATTGAGAAAATCTTTAACAAACAAACTTGAATAATTTTATTCATCTAAACACATCAATTATCTTAAGTTTTCTGGGTAATATATGGGAAAGACTTTTGCGTTTTCCGAAGAGAGCTTTATAGTATATTCCAATTTCGTCAGTAACCTCGAATTTATCTTCATCAATAAAAGGTTTTGGATAATAACTAGCATATCTTTTTTGTGATACTTTTTCAATAGGAGCTGTTGCAGCTTCTACCCAAGTATCTGGAGCTGTTCCGGATTCTACCTGAGTATCTGAATCTTCCCTTATTTTGAATATACTCTCTAAGCCATTTTCTCCTTTTCTTATTGCATATGTAATTGCATTAGCAGATCTTTCTGCATAATCTATATCTTCATTAGTTGGTTTGAAATTTCGCATTTCATATGTAATTCCAACTGTTTGTGTTTTCAAATTATATCTTGTTTCAAGTGCAACCTTTAAACTATTCGCAAGCAATTCTGGCTGTAATTTTCCATGACCGTGAGCATCAATTAGCTCATTTGATTCATGTTGGATATCTTTTATTCTTGTAGATTCTGGAACAATTATCATTGCAAATTCTCTTCCATATACTTTATTGTTTTTTTTCTGTGCTTCTCTAATAATTTCATAAATTTTGTCTATAGAATGTCCTGGATGTTCTTCCGGCAATTCTCCATAAATTATTTTGTCAGCTAATCCCCAATAAGCCAAGGCAATTCCAGTCCAATTAACATCTCGAGAAAAATGACTAACTAAATATGGAAGATTATTAGTCCATGCACCATGAAAATGCTGATGAATCATCTTTACTCCATTTACTACTGCACTCTGAAACCCATTAGTAAAATCAGTATATGGAGCTCTATCAATTCCATCTCTTCCTCCTAAATCATTATCCATGGTTTTATTAATAACATATACATTCACTCTTCCTTCTAATTCTTTTTTTAATATTTCCATTTGTTTTCCATGATCATCTCCAGCACTTCCAATTGCAATATCAAATTTTCCTTTTTTAAAAAATTCATTAGCTTTATCAAGCTTATTTTGGTCAATGGTTTCATCTTTATTTAATAGAGTATACCTTCCTGCGCCAGCTATAAACCCCGAAATTTTTTTTGGAATTTGTCCAGGATTCAGCTCACAAACATATCCAGTTTCAAAAGTTCGAAATCCATCAACTGCCCCAAAAAATCTATAATTTTCTGAATGCAAATTCTCAATAAGCCGATTAAAACTTGCATTTTGAGTTGCGATATTTCCACCCAATGCAAAACATATTACTCGTTTAGCCATATAAAATTAATTAAGAACTTACTTTTATTAATTGTTGTTTAACAGCATATACTTTTTTAGAAAAATATAATCATGTCAAGAATTCCAAAATTCTATAGAGGACTTTGAATAACCCTGTTTTCCTAAGGAAAATTCGTCAAAGACTTCAAAACTTTGAAAATTCTTTGAATTTTCAGGGCACAAAAATCTTATAGATTTTTGATGTCCTTGATTTTGAATGTATCAAGAATTTTCTTGTAAAAATTCTTGAGTACCCCAAAAATGCTACGCCATAACAAATGCATTTTTGATGTATCAGAGAACAAGTTCTCTGAGTCCTTCTTAGAGAATTTTAATTTTTTAGGTTTTTCAAAATTCTCTATATTCATATCTCCTCTACTTCTTCATCTTCTTCTATTTCCTCATCCTCAGGATTAGCTATTTCCATAATTTCTCCTTCTTCTACAATTTCTTTCTCTTCCTTTTTCTCAATTTCTTCTTTTTTCCCTTCAACAAATTCTATTTCTTTCTCTTCCTTTTTGGCTTGCTCTTCTAATTTTTCCTTAATCTCTTCTTCAGATAATTTTTTGATTTGCCTCTCTGATTTTTTTGGAAGCGGCCTTCGGACAGTTATTGGTAGAACTCCTGCTTCAAGCTCTTTTTCAGCTATTTTAAGGACATCATAATTCAAGGATTCCTCTTCTTCTTTAGTTAATTTTAACAAGATAGGGGCATCCATAGCTAACTGCAAGCTTCTTGCTCCTAATATCCTTGCTATTTCATATTTCGTGAATTTACTAATTTCTTGTTTCATTTTGCAAAATCTCTTGAAACTCTATACTTCATGATTTTGGAACACAAAAATTCTTTTGTGGTTTTTGGAATTTTTGATGCCATGAAAATTCCATGAATTTTCAGGAATTCGAAACCAAAAGGTTTCGTTATTTCCTGTTTCATGAAAAGTATATATTAAAGATTATATTTAGGGTTTTTAAACTATGCGGTTTTTTTGGCTTTGCCCGATAAGTCTTTCTTGCCCGAATAGTTTGGATTTTGCCCGAAAAGTGTTAATTAATCCTTAAATACCTTAAAATTATCCTGAAATTTATTTTTATCTACATGTTCTAAACCTATCCTAAATATTCTCATATCCGTATCTTTGACTTTCTTTTTATGTTCAGCATGTAACCATTTTTTGTGTTGAGTGTATATATACAAGTTAATATCTTCTGGTCTATAAAAGAAAATCTTTGTTTTACTTTTATCTTTTAAATCAATAAAAACAAAACAATAAACTAAGTTCTTATCACTTAGTTTTTCATGTTTTTTATTCATAATCCATCTCATATTTTTACCAAATAGTTTTTCATTAGCAATAGTTGTTGAAGTCTTTACTTCCACTTTAAACTGCTTTTCATTTTTTGGATTATAAACTAAAATATCTATTCCTTTGGTATTTCCAAGAGTAAGTGTAGCTTCATAACCTTCTAAAAACAATCTGTGCATAGCATAAAATTCTCCAGCTAAGCCGATTGTGTTGGTTCTTGTCATTTTACTCAAATGCCTCTGGCATAGAATATTTTTTCATATTATAAATGTCAATAGCTCTTGCTATTGAAACATTTTTATCTAACTCTTGAAAATCTCCTATTCTATACATTTCTTGCATTTCCAGTAAAAATTTTACGTATCCTTCTGGAGATGTTTTTGCTTTATATCTCTTTATAATCTTACCATCCCACATAATAAAAACATCTGGACATATAAAGTGCATGACTTTAGTAGCTCCTACATATCTAACACCTTTGAATGAAGATAATGTTCTATAAATTCTTACTATTCTTTCTTTTATGTTTTCATTGGTAAAATCTATATCTTCAAAACTTTTATTCTTAAAATAGTCAAGACCACATTCCCTTAGAGCTTTCTCAAAACTTTCTAAATCAAAATCTCTTATATGATAACGAAAATATGCAAAATTCCAAGTGGATAACATCAAGATAAGCCCTTGTAACACTTTTCCTTCTCTTATTAATTCTAAAGTCCAATCATAAACTCTATTTCTTACTTCTTCCATCTTTTTAAGGGCTTCTTTTTATTTTTATGTTAATTCGTAGCTAATTTTACAAAGTTATCATCATAAATTTTTTCAACTTTATCCAACATAACATCAAGTTCAACCTCGCTAATGGGAATTTCTCCTCCTTTCTGCATTGCATGTATAATCTTATCCTTTTTTGGCGCAGAAACAGAAAAGGTTAACCTTGCCTCAGAAGCATCTTCCTCTTCTAGAGTAGGGTCTACTAAATAACCTTCTCCAACTTTATAAAAAGTCATTGTATAAGGAACATGCTCGGTTAATGGCAATCCTTCATCAGTTAGTTCTCCAAATTTAACACTCTCCTCTTTCTTGTCATATACAGGTAATCTAGAATTTTTTAGCGCAGCGATAGCGCCTAAAGCACTTGCATCCAAAACATTTCCATCGTCATTGATACAATAAATATCAATGTTAATACACCAAACTTTCTCTCCTTTTTTTATGCACAATTCTTTCCAATTAATAAATCCGCTTTCTCTAATTCCTCTGTCAACAACTCGCGCTATTTCAATAGCATCCATTTTTGGAGGACCAATTTCATGTCGTTCTCCAGCAGCAGGACTAAACTCCATGCCAACAATCATTGTTCCTTCGTCATCATGATCAGGATAAGGCTCTTGGACATCTGCCTTAACACCGACAATAACATCAGTCATTCCTATTTTAACTCTTGAGCTGCCCTCTGCTTTGTTTGAAATGCCTGTTTCAATATGAATATTTCTAAACTCATAATTACCCCTTCCGTCTAATCGTTTGCCTTCTTTTAACAAACTAACTATTCTTTTCTTGTTTATAGTTGGAAGTTCCATTTTTAATTTTCATTTATTTTCTCTCCTTTCAATGCTCTCTCTTGATATTTCAATATTTTTTCACACGCAGTTTTTGCAGCTAAAAAAGCTTCCTTAAATCTTTTTAAAGGAATTTTTCCATCTAATTGAAGATGAACAATACTTTTACTTCTGGAAGTTAGTGTAAACGGAATGTCAGTACTTCCTTCTCCATCACTATAATCTTCTTCTTTTTTATCAACGTCTACTACTATCTTATCATCTATTTTTCCAATAGAAACACTACTGACAAGTTCTTTCATGACAATTCCTGCATGTGCTAAAGCCATAGAAGCTGCGTTTATTCCTGCACATCTCGTTGATGCGTTTGCCTGAATAATTAAAATTTGAACATCAATAACTGTTCCTGGAAATCTTGTTAAATCAACAATAGAAGATAACGCGTTAGCAGTTATCATGCTTATCTCTTTGCTTCTTCTGCTTGGTCCAGGTCTTGCTCTTTCTGAAACTGAAAAAGGCAACATGTTATACTCACATCTAATAATCCCTCTATCTGGCTCTTGCATATGAGCAGGATGTAATGGCCTTGGACCATAAACTGCTGCAATAACAAGTGTTTCTCCAAACGCAAATAACGCACTTCCATCAGCATTAGGAATAACACCAACTTCTGCTTTTATAGGTCTTAGCTCATCAAATTTTCTTCCGTCTAAACGTTTTGTGTATGCCATTTTAATTTAAAACTCTTTCTTTTTTAGATTCAATTAATTGATTATAATACAGCAGATATTTCTGAGATACAAATGCTAGTTCATTAGAAGTTAAAACTTCATCTTGGACAAAAGCTTCAACGCCAATGTGAATATGAGTTTTATAACCAAATATTTTTATTCTTGGCTCATCAGTAATTCTACTATCTATCTCATCAGTTTTATTTGCATCACGATGATCATCTTCTGCCATTAACAAAGCTAGTTTATCTAAATTTGTATGCTCTAATTGATAATACCTTCTGTCGCTTGAAGCATGGTAACCCCATTGTCCTATTGCTTCTCTGTTTATTATCCTTGATCTCATTACATTATATGCCATTTTAATTTAATCTTAATCTTATTTTTTGTTTATTTCCAAAATGTTCATTTCCATAAGATGATAATTCTTCTACCAATGTGTCTGGAGTTGGCGGATCTAATGCTGGAATAAATTTTCCACGCAATTCAGTTACAAAAACAAAAAGATTGTCATAAGAGCCTCTGTTTAATAAACCACTAACACCAGATGCGTAGAAGTTAGAAACTATTGAACCAATATGTATATAAGAAATCCGCTTTCCATAAGATGATTGTGCATGTTCTAACATTTCTTCAACTAATTGCGAAGTTAATAAATCATTAGATTCTGGATAAAATGGTTTTGATGATCTTGTCTCATCAACAGAAATACATCTAAAAACACAATTAGGATTTCTTACAAGCGAGCCTCTAACTACAACAACTTCTTTTCCATCAATTTCTAACCCTGCTTCTAATGTACTTCCCATTTATCTTTTCCTCCTAAAAATTTTTCAATTTTGTCAGTTAAACCTTCAGTTGTAGCTTCTTGTGCTATTAAATTAACAGCTTCTTCAGCTTTTTTTTCTCCTTCTAAATCTCCGTTAATCCAGATAAATCCATTTTGTCCAACAGTAATATCAGTTCTAGTTTTTTCTTTTATTAGATTTATCATGCTCCCTCCCCTTCCTATAACACGAGGAACTTTATGAGGATTTATTTTAATCAATCTTCCACCATCTAATTTTCCCAGCCCTTTAGATTTAAGCGTTAAATCTATTCCTCCTTTTTTTACTGTATTTATTTTTAAATCCAAAACATCGCCAACAGATGCAAATTCATCCAAATTCATCTTATTTATAAATCTCGGACTCTCCATAATAGACAAAAATGCAGAGTAAGGTCCTCCTATATCAATTATCCATCCGCTAAAATTTATATCATTAACCCTGCCTATTACTGTATTTCCTCGTCTTGGCTCATAAACTCCTGAAACAGGTATTATTTTCACAAACCTGCCACTTATTTCAGCTAGTCCATATCTATTGGCAATTATATCATTTCCCTCTTTTCTTGTAAAATCTCCAGGAAGATAATCGCCAGAAACAATTAACTCTCCTGGAACAACTAATTTCCTTTCAGTTTTTTCTTCAGCTATTTCTTTTTCTGTTATCATTTTCTCTTTGAATAATATTTATTTATAAAACTTTTTCTTTCATCAGTTAATTCTCCTGATTCTTGCAATCCCTTTTCAAGAGTAGATAAATCTGAATCTGATGGTGTAAAAACTCCATAGGACAGTATCTTACAAGCACTAACATAACTACTATTTTTTATGTTATCTCTGAAATCTCTCAACATCCTAGCCTCATATCTCTCAATAGGAATTTCAGCAGGAGCATCAATACCTAATTTTACTACTTTATCGCCTCCTATTTTAATAACAACCAACTTTATATTATCTCCAATAATTATAGTTTCATTTACCTTTCTACTTAATACAATCATTTTATTTTTTATTTTTATTTAATAAATTTTTTATTTCATGAACTTCTACTTTTACTTCGTTAATGTCTTTCTTAACCCCTTTAAATCCATTTCTTACACCAAATTTCAACTCTGTTTTTACTTCTCCGATTTCTCTGTTAATCATATAAACTACATTAAATAATTTTATTATTGAAGACCCGAGAAATCCAGATATCCATAATATTATTTGAAAATCAGTAGGGGAATTTCCAAAAATTCTGTCAATTATCATATAAACAGCCCCTATTCCAAATATTATTATCAAGATATTCAATATCCAGTTGATAATTTTCCTTAATTTATTTTTATCTTTATTTTTTTCTATTGACATTTTAATTCAAGCTCCTTATTAAATAAATCATTTTATTTCCCTTCATATTCTTTTAATTTACCTACTAATCCTTTTGTTAATTCAGATAGTCTTTGAACTGTAGGTGAAATTTCACCTATTTCAATTAAATTATAAGCTTCTAGATAATTACCACTGTTTAGGTATTCATTAAATCTTTGTTTTATTTGTTTTCTCTTTAATGCTTCATCCACGTCTGGTCTACTAATAGCATAATCAGGAGGAGCATCAATTCCTAATCTTACTCTATCAAGTCCTATATTAATAACAACTAACTCAATTTTATCTCCAATCATTATACTTTCATCTTTATGTCTTGACAAAACTAACATTTTATTTCATCTCTTCTGTTAACGCACTTCCATGAGTAACTGCATTTAATTTATCATAAAAATCCATTAGCATGCCAACAGGAATGCTTAGAATTACTTCTAAATCTCCGTTAGAAAACCATTCTTCTTTTTCTTTGTGTTCCTGGATTAAGCCATAAACTCTTCCTGTATAAAGCGAAGGAATTCTAACTTTAATTCTTTTAGTCTCAATTTTTAATGGTATAATTTTTTTTAATTTCTCGATAATGTCTGGCATTTGTCTTTCTAATGGTTTATCCTGAACATTAACTTTAGCTTCTTTTATAGCTTTCTCAATAATATCAGGAGTAAATGGTCTCCCTGTTCTGACATCAATTGCATTTCGAGACAAAAAATCTATTACTTGTTTTCTTTTAGCTTCTAATTTCTCATCTCTAAATTCTTGGATAACTTCTATATTACCTTTTTTAACAATTTGTTCAACAACTTTTTGAAGTTCAGTTGTCCCAAAAACATTTTTTAATTCAGCATTTCCAGCCCTCATGCCTTTTTTCTGGTCAGTGTAAACAGCCACGTCTCGTATAACATCATTAATATCAACGTTTTCTCCATGTTTTAACTTTATTGCATTTTCTAAATCAACAACAGTTTCAAAAATTATTTTTCCGCTCCTGAATCTTGCTACTGTGTCTGTCATTTTATCTGTAATAAACTTAATCCAACCTTGTTAGAATAAAAATTAGGAGAATTAACATTAACCATATTTCTTAATTTCCTCTCTACCGAGTCTGTTAAATTTAGCGTTTTCTTTTTTAATATATGCTACATTAAACCTCTCAATATCGTAATTATTCCCTAAAACTTTTTTAAAAACCTTAAAGCATAATCTTATTCCTTCATCAATTTTCATATCTCTCTTAAATTCTTTCCTTAAAATTTCTTTTATCTGGTCATCATTTTCTCCTATAGCTACAGCAGTATATTCGTAATAATTTCCAGTTATATCGCTTGTATAAAGCTTTGATTTGTTTCCATCAACACCAGCAACAATTAATGCAACGCCAAAAGGCCTTACTCCTGGATGTTGCGTGTACTGTTGTTGTATGTCTGATATTTCTCTGATAGTAGATTCTATATCTATAGGATAATCATAAGTAACTTTGTGTTGTTGAGCAGTTAATCGTATATGATTGACTAAAATTCGTGCATCACTTACAATACCTGCTGCAGAAGCCATTATATGTTCATCAACTTCAAAAATTTTTTCAGCAGATTCAGGAATTATCAATAAATCTTTTTTTCCTTTGTCAGCGACAATAAGAATGCCGTCAGCACAATTCAATCCAATACTAGGACTGCCTCTTCTAACTGCTTTCTCTGCATACTCTACTTGTAATAAAAGTCCGTCAGGAGAAAACATAGTCGCGCTTCTATCATAACCCATTACTTGGTGCTGCAGGTCTGGAATATCTACCATTTTAATAATCTATGTGTTTCATGCCAAGGACTTAATAAAGAAACTATTCCTTGGATATGGAACTTATTGCACTCCTTTCACCAATATATGATTTATGGGGTTTTTAAGGTTTTCTGTGTGTCCAGTTGATTGAACAATAGCTGATTTTTGCTTTGCAAAAATCAGAGATTATTTGAAAATAAATTGTCCATAGTCCAAATTCATTTTCTTATTTTATAATT
>JAGVWY010000046.1 GCA_018304055.1 Candidatus Pacearchaeota archaeon | reverse complement strand
TTGTTTACAGCAAGAAACCTCCTCCTAAAGATATGTCGAAGATTAGCTCTTGGATTAATTTACCTAACGGAGTTGCCCGTTAGGGCATTAACTTGTTCTATTAAATTTCGTTTAGGAAAATCGCTAAAACCTGGATTTTCAGAGATAAACCTAGGAAAATATAAGATTTCAATATTGCCATCAGGAGAATTAGATGAATTTGAATCAGAGTTGCTTTTAAATTTTGAGGATAAATGGAATGAAGATCAGCAAGGCTCAAATCCTGAAAAAGAAGGAGAAATTATCTTATCATGGTTGTCAATGATTTTAAGACAAAGGCTTAAGGTTAGCTCTTCTATGTTAAACAATGTTCAAATTCCCAACGATAATAAAGAGATTATTATTTTTGATTCTCCAGTAATTTTCCCAGAGGAAATACTAGACCTATATAACAGATTTAAATCAATCTCAAAAGATAGTTCATTAGAGAGATATGTTAGAGCATGTGAATGTTACCAAGAAGCTCTACTAATTTCAAATAGTAATCCTACAATAAGTTTTTTTCTTTTTGTTGTTTGTATAGAATGCTTATCAAACAAAGACTACGATTTTTACCAATATCTAAAAAAAGAAATTAATTCTAAAAAGAATGTCTCAAAAGAAGAAATCGATGAGATTTACAGGAGATTCATTGAGGAGTATGGATTAAAGAATAATTTTATTGAATTTATTTTATCCCATTTTGATGATTGGAAAAGAGACTTTTCAGAGGATGAATTTAGAAATCTATTATCATCTGTTTATCAAATTAGATCTACTTTTACCCATAAGGGAGAAAATCTAAAAAAATACATCAAATTAATTGATAGCACTTTAAAGTCAAAGAGTGTAGTTACAAAAATAGGAGATAAAAATCTAGAATTCCCTGGATTGAATTATCTGAGTAACATTGTTAGAGATGTGCTAATTGATTATCTTAAAAAACAAGAAATTATAGAATGTGATAACATTCCTGAATTGGCATTAAAAGAGAGCTTAGTTAACTTGGTTCCTATTACAACTATACAAAAAGGAGATTTTGTAATGAAAAATCAAATAAAACATAGAGATTAAAATGCCAGAAACAAAACCCCTAAAACTCTCCCCATCAGCAATAAACTTAATGCTAGAATGTCCTAGATGTTTTTGGTTAGAAAAACATAAAGTTTGGAAAAGACCTTCTGGAATTTTCCCAAGTCTTCCAAGTGGAATGGACAAAGTTCTGAAAGAACACTTTGATAAATTCATGGAAAAAGGAGAATTGCCTCCAGAAATAAGAGAGTATGGAATTGGTAACTGCTACAAATTATTTAATGATAAAGCAAAATTAGAAATTTGGAGAAACAACAGAAAAGGAATACAATACAAAGATAAGACTTCTGGAATTTTGCTAATGGGTGCAGTTGATAATATTCTATCAAAAGGTAAAAAGTTAATTGTTTTGGATTACAAAACAAGAGGCTATCCCTTAAAGGAAGATACGCATGAGCATTATCAAGCTCAGATGGATATTTACAATTTCTTATTAAGAAAGAATGGTTATGATACTGAAGATTATACTTACTTATTGTTTTATTATCCGAAAGAAGTTAGTGAAACAGGAGAATTAATATTCGATACAAAATTAATCAAGATGAAAACAAACGCTAAGAAGGGTGAGGAATATTTCAAAGAAGCTATTGAACTATTGGAAGGGGATTGTCCTAAGAAAACTTGTGAATGGTGTGAGAAAGTTTAAATTAGTAAAACTTGTTGAGAAACTATGAAAACTTTTTCATTTCAATAATTATCCTAATAACTTGTATCTTTGCCTTACTACAGAGAGAGTAGAAAAATCAGAAAAATATAAAATCTTGTAACTTGTTGATTTATCATGGGAAAAGTAATGACTGCCGTAAGTATTGCTACACTAATCATTGTGTTAGTTAGTCTTATTTTTATAGATTGGCCAGGAAAAGATGATGTTGATAACCTCGGTGACACAATAGATGAAAATTTTGCTAATCTCACTCAAAAAGTTGATTCATTAGAGGAGGAGATTGCTTTACTAAGACAGCAACAACTTGAGTCCTCAGATAAGCTAATTGAAACAACTCTATCCCTAAAGCCAGAGAAGAATAATCTACGGTTAGGTTTCTTTTTTGTAGATGGGACAACAAAAGACAAAGTTGAAGACTTGTGCAATAATTATAACGTTCAAAAATGCCTTACTGACTCTACAATTGAGGAAGTTTTTCCCAATGGTTCTTATAGTCTAGCCAGAGCAGTTGTTAATAATGCAGATGATGTAGTTCAAGGACCTCTAACTTTCTTACTGGATTGTACTCCCCTATTGGATAGTAAGGTTGCTTTTTTTAGAGCTATGGTTCAAAACCCAGCAAATGTTTTAAGTTATTCATCAACACTTGGAAATGTCTGGAGTATTAAAATAGAAGAAATACCTCCATACGGAGCAGTTCAAATAGATTTTCCATATCAGGTTGAGGCAGGAGAATCTTCTATATGTCGTGTTCAATATTATTCAGAAACAAGCCATAGTTATGCAGAAGAGTGGAGTATAAAAAATTTTGAGATAAGTAAAGCCAGTTAAAAACAAAAATTATATAAACATCATTCATCTAAATAGTAACATGACTAACAATATCAAACTCAAAATAAAAAAACAGAGTTTCTGTAAATAGTCAAAAAGGTATTTTTTACGGTCGGGGCGTATTGGGACTGAAAGTCCCATTATTCTCACCGATATTTGATAGTTTACTATATCTTGTTATGTTCATATGATTTACATTCAATATTCTTACAACAATATTTAGATATAACACACATTATTTTATATATAAATGTATATTTAAAAATAAATGGACTTAAATAAATTTAGAAATATGAAATTTTTACTAATTACAATTATATTAATTGTATCATTAATTTTTATTATCCCATCTGTAAGTCCTCGTTCTATGGATGTTAAAACGATTCCTAGCATAAACAAACTCAACAAAGATATTTTAAATAACATAAAACCAGGATACAATTTTAGATTCCATAGCAGATTTAACGACTTTAAGTATAGTTATTTTAACACTAATGAATATGATTATAAAAATATAGATCATTTTGATCATGATTATAAGTTCAATAAAATTTATTTTGTTAACAAATTTGATAAAAAGTTTAAGACTGTAAAATTCAGTACTGCAAGCACAGATATTAGAGAAATAGATTTCTCTGTTATTAAAGAAGGAAGTTACAACAACATTGATTATAAACAAGAGATAGTGATAAAAAATTCCGAAAAATTGGACAGTTTATGGTATGAAATGTTTAATGACAAAAACATCCCTAATATAGATTTTGATGAAAATATGGTTATTGCTGTTTTTATGGGAGAAAAAAATACAGGAGGATATTCTATTCAAGTTAAAAAAATAATAAAACAGGATAATAAGATTAATGTATACTTCAGAGAATTTGCTCCTGGAAAAAATTGTTTTGTTACACAGGCCTTAACACAACCCTACCAACTTGTGAAATTAAAAGACTATAATCTTCCTATTAAATTTATTTATGATAGGGTCATCAGAGAATGTTAATCAAAAATTTTCTTAAATCCTTTAATTAAATGAATTCTCTTTTTTATGGAATTATAAATATTCTCAAATTCTTCTGTTTTAAATTCAATAATTCCAGAACTATCCTTGCCCATAAAACAAACAGCAATAGTTTCATCATCTGGCTCTAAAAATTCTTCCTTAATAATAACTTCTTTTACTTCTCCTGAAGTCTCCATTCTCATTATTCCATCTCTATTTATCTTTTTAATCTTCGCTTTCATATCAAGAATAAAGTTAAAAATTATATAAATGTATAGTGCTACTTAAGTTAGATAAATTAATGATTATTTTGTTCATATGTTCCCATAGTGATATGTGCTTTAAATGCTCGTAATTGTCCTTGTGTAAATGATGTGGGATATGCTTCATAAATTTCTTGAGGAGGAATTCCTGATGCTAAAAAATCAATTGCATCTTCTTTGGTAATTTTCTCTAAACCGCTATCTTCTTCGTACTCAACAATCTCATCTTCAGATTTTGGAACTTTATCATAAGTTCCCATTGTTACGTGAGCTTTCCATTGTGCTAATGGTTTATGCAACCATCCCCTATATTTTTCCTGAACAACTTCTACAGAAGCTCCATTTCTGAATTCTTCAATTGCTCGTTGTTTTGTGAGAACTGGTTTTGAAGAATTGCCGAGAAAGAGTCTGTTTTCAATCCTTGTAAGATAATTTTCTGGACTAATATATCTACATTTATTCTTTTCATCAACAAAATTATTGAAATATTGTAAAAAATAGAAATCATCAATAGAGGGATCAAACCTATGGGGATATCCGATTCTACTAGCTAATGAGATTGCAGCATTTCTTAATCTCTCTGAGTGACTAATAAATAATAAATCTCCAATAATTGGTGAACCTGACTCAGATATGTATGAATAAACAATAAAATCTCTCGCTCGATAAAATTTTTTTTCAGCTATAGTCAAGTGCAAAGAACTTATAATCTCATTATAAAAATTTCTACTATATAAGAATCCATTTTCAATAAATTTTTCTTTTATTGATCTATAGATAATTGCATTTAATAATCCTTCTGTTCTAAGAAACTCACCACAACTACTTACAATTGAATCTGTAGGTTTTTCTCGATCGATAAAACCCCTTTTTATATGAGATAAACTTGGATGAATCCTAATCATCTCATTCTCAATCAAGTCTATTAACTTATCATACCATTTCCCAGAAACAAATTTTAAAAGTTCGTCGTATAACCTAGTCTGATTTGAATCAGTAAACTCTAAAATTTTTTTTATTAATACTGAATATGCTACTGATTTTGATTTAATAGCTTTACCAATTTCTAGAAGTTCATCCATTTCTTGTATCCTTCTTTCTCCATCAGCTATATTTGATACTATCTTTTTTTCATCAATATCTTCGCTAATAAACTGATGTGTACAAAAGTAGCCTAACTTATAATAATTTTCAGCCTTATGATCTCTTTTCATAAGATTTGCAGAATGTAATACAACATGATTTCTTATATTATCCCCTAATATTTTTTTCATTGATATTATTTGATCATGAGAAATAGGTCCAGTATAATCCAAACTTACTACATCAAAATCAAAGCAATCTTGTTCAGAAACATAATCTTCTAGACTTCTGTGAACAAGTTGAATGCCTAAATTTTTTCTTTCAAGCTCTCTTACAACAGAAGCTTCTCTTTCTACACCAACTAAATTTTCTCGAGGAATACCAAGAGTATCATAAACTTGATAAACCTCTGCAGCATCTATTCCTGGAAAGAAAAGAACACGTAATTGAGATGGTCTTCTAAATTTCAAAAGAGTCCTTTGAATCATGTCTCTAACTAAATCTCTCGATTTTGCTTTTGCCCAATCTCCTGCATAATCCTTTTGGGTTTGAGTTGACATTGTGTTCACTTATTTGGAACTCTTTTCCCCAATGGGCCATATCAATATAATAAACTTATTCTTTAAAAATATAATGTTATTATCTAATCTCCATTCCGTATAGGTTTAAATCCAGTAAATTTCTCCATAATAATTCTGCTATTTTTTAACTTATAGCAACTGACTTAAATAATTCCATAGATTGTCAGTTGCTATATTTGAGAGAACTAATTAACTAGAGTAAAAATTAAGGTCTCTCATTATGTTTTTTAAGTAATCTCTCAAATTGAAATCTTTAACTTCACGTACTTCTTTCAGAGTAGTTTGGATGAAAACCATGATAAAAAATCTAATGATAAAACTAAGGATAAAAAGAATCGCAATGCCATTAATTCCACTAATTGTAAAATCATGGGAAACTAAAAATCCCCCTAAAATTGCTCCAATAAAAGCTCCAAAAGAATTTATTATATTAAAATAAGCAACGCAAAAAGCCATTTTTTCTCTCGTTACTGCATCATAAATAAAATTACTTGCTGATAGATTAAATCCTGCCCACATAAACCCGGAAAAAAGCTCTAAACAAAAAAGATATACAACAATGGATATTAAAGGCAATCCTTTAAGAAAAATAGTAAAAAACCATAACAATGGAATGATTGTTATGAACAAAGAGGTTAACTTTAAAACTTTTACATTGCCGAAACTATCAGCAAATACTCCCCATCGTGGAAGAAAAATAATCATAGAAATAATAGCACCAGTTGATACAATAGTGAACTGTATATAAGAAAATCCCAAATCTCGTAACATATAAACTGCAAAAAAAGGCCCTGCAATAGAAGTAGCAAAAGATATTAAAGAAACAAGTATCACAAATCTTCCAAAGTTATTTGAAGACATTTTCTGTAAAAATTGCTTGAAGCTAAAATAAGAATTGTCCTTGTAAGTAAATGGCGGCTCATATTGTTTTAATAATAGAAAACTGGAGATTAATCTTGCAAGAAATGCAATGAAAAAGATGATAAAAAATCCTATTAAAAGTGATTTAGTAAAATAAGAAAGAATAAGTCCTGCAAAAGCCATGCTAATAACAATGGCTAAATTAACAATCCTATTCCTAGTTCCAAAATATTTTCCTGAGTTTTTAACAATAAGATCTTTCATCCAGGAATTCCATGCAGGTCCTGCGCGTGCACCGATGATTAACAAAAGAGAATAGAAAACAAGCAATAATATTGGAACAATCTCCTTATTTTTTTCAGCAAAAATATACCATATACCTAATAGTATTAAAGGAATCCATAATAATGACTGAAATAAAACAGAATAAAAAGCAATAGTTTTCCTGGGTTTTTTCTTAATCAGCTTCAAAGTCGTTAATTGATTCAGAGTCCCTAAAAAATTCGGCAAGGTATTAAGAAGCGCAATTAAAAAATTAGTTGCGCCTAAGGCAAGAGCATATGGAGTAATGTATTTAAGGCCAAATCCCTCCATCATGCCATAAAACGAACCTTCAACTATGCTTATCTTTTCAGATTTCTTTATCTCATCCTCTTTTTTTTCTTTAATCTGCTCCATAAATATCAAATAAGAATTAATGAGAAAGATTCAATTTAAAAATCTATCTTTAGAAAATTTTTATGAAATTTTTTAGGAAGTCTTATAATAAAAAAAGACTTTATAATAAATGAAAAAAATATTATAGCGAGAGACCTAAATAATTTAACATTGCTATTTAGTTCTCTCGAATATAGCAACTGACAAAATGGTAGAATATTTAAGTCAGTTGCTATAGAATTAAATTATAAAGGATTCAAAACAGAATTTTTTGTGTTACCTAATGTAAATAAGTTTCTGATAAAAAATAATGTTGATTAGCAAGAGCTTCTCCCAGATAAATATCATTTTTATGAAATAATTTTATTCGAAATAATTGATGAAGATAATGATGGAAAGCCTGATAAAAAGTTTGGCGATTCCTTCAAAGTGATTTATTATGGAATAATCAAACAATGGGTAAATAAAAATCCAAAAGGTTTTGATAATTCTTTTGACCACAAGAGTAAAAATATTTTGGGGGATTGTCAAGAGAGAGTTTCTGAAACAAAAGATCATGCTTCATTTACCATTAAGTATAAAATACTAAAAGAAAAATAGCTCGCCTTTTAGATATTTTGTCTTCACAATATTGTCACATTTATACTTTCTAAAGCAATATCATTAACTCCTTCTATGATATAATCGCTTTCTAATGCAAATCCAAGATTTTCTCCTCCACTTATCTTAAAATTATTTATTCCTATTACCTTGCCGTCTTTATTTATTAAAGGACCTCCAGAATTTCCTGGATTCAATGCAGCATCAGTTTGGATATAACCAGGAATATCATTGGCAACTCTGTTTTTTCCAGAGACAATTCCTTCAGAAATAGAAAAAGATAATCCTAAAGGATTGCCTATTGCCACAACTTTCTCTCCTAATTGCACATTGTCGATAGTTTCAAGCTCAAGAGCATCATAACTACCGTCTATTTTTAACAATGCAAGATCTAAAACAGGATCATAGCCTATCAAAATCATTGGTTTAATTTCTTGTTCAGAGGTTATCGCATTTGCATATCTTGCTCCGACAAGGACGTGCGCATTTGTAACAATATAACCCTCATTAGATATTATAAAACCAGTTCCTTGAGCAGAATTTGTTTTAATGCTCACAACAGAATCAACTACCTGTTCAACAATTCCCGAAAAATCTGCACTTGTCTTTGCTTTTAAGTCTGCTTTTAAACTTGTTATTTCTTTTTCAAATCCTTTTTGCAAATTTAAAGTAATCTCACTCAATTGAACAATCATGCTATCAGTCTCTTCTTTGTTTAGCTCAATTTTCTGATTGATTTCCCGTTGAAAAAAATCAAATTCTTGAGACAATTTACTAATATGATTCCATAAAACAACAGAAAAGGCTAATTGTAACAAAAAAATAAACAGCAATAAAACAAGTATATGAATAAAATACTTCCTTGAAATATCTTTTTGTGCCATTTTAATAAAAAGATTTAAGGATTTATATATCTTGACAATTGTTAAGCCAGGTTTACACATTAAATTAGCTTATGATTGGTATACATCTTGTCAATCTATAATCCCATAAAATTTAAATAATAACTTATTTTTATAAGATAATAACGAAACCAAAGGTTTCGAATTCCTGAAGATTCAACGAATTTTCATGGCCCCAAAAATTATAAAAGAATTTTTGGGTCACAAAATTTAAAGTGGGGAGTTTTAAAGATTTTGCAAAATGATAAAAAAAAGATGTCCATTAGGTAGTTTAATTGGCGACGCAATTAAGAGTTTTGAGATTAACAAAGATAATATTAAAGATAGAAATTTAGGTATTGGAAATAAAATTCCTGAAAAAGAGATTAATACTTCTGCAGATACAGTTAAATCCAGGAATATTTCTTTTTCTCAACCTATTAAGCATCAAAAATCAATGAATATTAATGACGTTTATGTAAAATGGTTCCCTGAACTAAGCAATAAAGATGTCCAGATAGCAGGAGGAAAAGGCGCGAGTTTAAGTGAAATGTACAACAATAAGTTTCCAGTTCCTCCTGGATTTATTATTTCAGCTCAATCCTTTGATTATTTCTTAACTAAAAACAACATAAAAGATAAAATAAAGAAAGCTGTAAAATCAATTGATATCGAGAACACAGAAGAACTAACAAAAGCTTCAAAACAAATAAGAACCCTTATTGAATCACAGGAAATTCCTGAAAATTTAAAAGAAGAAATAGTAGAGGCATACAAAATATTAAGCACTGAAAAAATAAATACAAAAATTTCAGAAGATACTCTTAACATATTAAAGAATTCATATGAACCTATATTTGTTTCAGTAAGAAGTTCTGCTACAACTGAAGATTTAGCAACTGCAAGTTTTGCAGGGCAACAAGAAAGCTTTCTTAATGTAAAAGGAGAAAGAAGTTTGATAGAATACATCAAAAAATGTTTTTCTTCACTTTACACACCAAGAGCAATATATTACAGGAGTAAACAAGGATTTAGCGAAGATGAGGCATTGCTGGCTGTTGTTGTCCAAAAGATGATTGATAGCGAGAAATCAGGTGTTGTATTCTCTAAAAGTCCTACTGGTTTTAGTGATAATATAGTGATAGAAGCAGTGTTTGGCCTAGGAGAAGGAATTGTTTCTGGCATGATAAAACCAGACCATTATATTGTTTCAAAAGAGCTGGAAATTAAAGACGTACAGATTTCAGAAAAAAAAGTTGCTGTTGTAAGAACATCTTCTGGAAATAATGAAATAGTTAAACTTACCCCTGCAAAAGCAACGCGCCAAGTTCTCACAAACGCAGAAATTGTAGAAATAGCACACTATGCATTACGATTGGAAGAACACTACAAGAAACCACAGGATATTGAATTCGCGCTTGAATCAGGAAAGGCTTATATAACACAATCAAGGCCTATAACAACAATAAAAAAATTATCATCTAAAACTCTATCAGGAACTCCTATTCTAACAGGACTAGGGGCAAGTCCAGGAATAGGACTGGGAGTAGTAAAAATAATAAAAGATATGTCAGATCTTCATAAAATAAAGAATGGAGATGTATTAGTAACAGAGATGACCAATCCAGACATGGTCGTAGCCATGCAAAAATCATCTGCTATAGTAACTGATGAAGGCGGAACAACGAGTCACGCAGCCATAGTAAGCAGAGAAATGGGTATTCCAGCAGTAGTGGGAACAATAAAAGCAACCTCGCTCTTAAAAGAAGGAATGAAGATTACCGTAGATGGTTATAACGGCAAGGTGTATGAAGGAGAAGTTGCAGAATCACAAACTGTTGAGATAAAACCAGTTGTTAAGACAGAAAGAATTAAACTAAAAATTATTTTGGATATTCCTGAATACGCTGAAAGAGCTTCACAATCAGGAATAAAAGAAATAGGGTTGGTGAGATTAGAAGGAATAATAGCAAGTTCAGGAAAACATCCTTTATCCTATGAAAAAGATAACAATTTTGAAGGATATTCTTTGTTGTTGTTTGATGGACTTAAAAAAATGGCTCGTTATTTTAATAAAATGTGGATACGATCAAGCGATATAAGAACTGATGAATATAGTTCATTAAAAGGAGCTCCTGAAAGAGAAATAAACCCTATGCTAGGTTTTCATGGAGTGAGATTTAGTTTAAAACATCCATCCATATTAAAAGCAGAGCTAGAAGCTATTAAAAGACTTGCAGAAACCTATCCCGAAAAAAGATTTGGGATAATGTTTCCTCAAATAATTTCTATAGAAGAAGTAAAAGAATGTAAAAAATATTTTAATGATGTGAAAAGAGACAACATGGAATTTGGTGTAATGATTGAAACTCCTGCAGCAGTTCAGATAATAGAAGACATAAGCAATGAAGTTGATTTTATTTCTTTTGGAACTAATGATTTAACGCAATTTACCTTAGCTGTAGATAGGGGAGAGGATAATGTTCAATACCTGTATAATGAATTACATCCAGCAGTTTTATCGCAAATAAAAAAAGTTATTGATGTGTGTAGAAGAAAAAGAGTTGAAACAAGTATTTGCGGACAAGCAGGAAGCAAAAAAGAAATGGTTGAATTTTTGTTTAGAAAAGGAATAAATAGCATTTCAGTAAATGCTGATGCAGCTCAAGAAATTTCCCAATTGATAAAATCTTTTGAAGAAGAATGGAAAAAAAGAAAAGAAGAATTCGAAAAACAAACGAAAAAAGAAAATGACAAAACGGTAAATTATAAAGATTTCAAATTGAGAAACAAGAAAAATAAAAAACATTGGAAAAAATGGGATAAAAGAGGAGGCATACAAAACCCGGAACAAAAAATAAACTCCACTCAAAACCAAACTCAAGATAAAAACAAAAATAAAATACTTAGCGATATAAAAATTCAGGCAGAATTCGAAGATATAAAACTAGCTCAAGATGATAAAGGTATAGAACCATTTAACGATTTAGATAGAATAGAACAAAAATCAGAAGAGATCAATAAAAAAATTCAGGCAGAAAAAGAAGAGGATATTAAAGAAATGCAAAAAACAGAGGATAATATAATACTTAAAGAAAAAAGACTTCATCAGATTATTCCTGAAGAAACAATAAAAGAAAATAAAAATGAAGAGATGCCTCAACCAGCTATTAAAAAAGTTCCTGATGAAAAAATAATGGAAGAAATTGACAACGTGTTAGCAAAAACAAAAGATTTTCCAGATTCGGAGGATATTTTTGAGGAAACAGGGATATTAAATTCTGATGATGAAAACAATAAGAAATAATGGCTGTTCTAATTCATTTCAATAATTATCTCAAATAATCTCTTAAATTAACATTCTGGTAACTAACTTTATATTCATTAACATGCAACATTCCAAATAATCTTTGATCTAAACAACCCGAATTCCAATACAATCCTCTTACAAAAGTATTTTCAACTACAGGATTTCCATCTTTATCATGAGCTCTATGACTTGATTCATGGAAATGAGCTGATGGGAATGCTAATCCTAAATCAGTTAATCCACTTTCATCATAAATTTTCTTTAGGTCATTATTTCCTCTGTTCGTTTTCTGCTCAACTAAAACTCTTAACTTTTCACTTCCTCTTTTCCACATCTCTGCTTTAATATTATCTCCAATACTATAAACTGGAGTATTATCTCTTCTTGCTATATCAGGATTAAATATAGATACTGGGAAAACTCCTTTAGATTCATATTCGTCTTTTCCTCTTTCATATTCTCTTGATTCAAAAAAATGAGCAACATCAACTCCTTCTAAACTATCAAATTTTCTTGGGATATGACAAACCATAATTGTTCCTTCTGGATTTGTTACATGTTTTTTCAAATCATACATATTAATATATTGCATTGCTCCTTTAATTCTTCTATCTCCTAATACTCGCAAATACTCGTCCAATGAATCAAATCTAATTAATCCTTCTTCTGTCATTATATACTTACCTGAAGGAATATTTTCATTATTTCCAATTTGATATTCTCCCCGCATAAAAAATCACTTCCTGGAAGGAAAACTAAATCATGATCACTATGTTCAATTTTTTGATTTTTTATTGTATTAATTATCGTTGAGTATTCCTCTGAAAAATGGTTGATTACTGGTTCAAATCCTAATAATGTTTCATGACTTCCTGGTTGAACAAAGGATTCTAATCCAGCCCCGCCTATATTATCAAGAATAAAAGCAGTGTAATTTTGTGAGTTTTGAATAGCTTCTTCAAATGTATTACCTGGCATTCTTCCTCCAATATCTCCATTAACTAATAGTTTTTCTGCTCCTAAATGTTTTAACACAGCAATAGCTGGTTCTATAATCCTCGGATTTTCATGAATGTCTGATATTATTCCATATATCATTTTTCTCATAATCATTTCACTATTTATAAATCTTTCTGATGTAACTACTGATAAGTATACACAAACGAAAGATTTAAATACCTGTTTTCTTTATAAAAAATAAGAAAAATTAATAAGATAAGTAAGATGGAAAACGAGAGTTTAAATCAGAAAGAAATTATATTGCAGACTAATCCTAGTTATATTAGAGAATTTAATGGAGTTTATTATCCTGTTGCCAAGATAATTTATGATGTTAAAGGAAAAGTTAGAGACTATGATGAAGAATCGCCTTTAGCTTTAGAATTAGGCCTTGATATAATTGAAACTCCAAATAGAAATTTAAAATTGGCAGCAGAACTTAATAATAGAAACCCCTTTAATACAATAGCTAATATATGTGAGAAAGCAAGAAAATTAGCTATAGTTTCAACCCATGACTTTTACTCATTTGAAACTGATTTCGAGTATTTTGGAAATTACGTTCTTTTTCATCCACGTTTATTTAGGAGATTAGTTAACAATTAAAATGGCAAAGAAAAAAGACACAAAATTTGAAGAATTTAGAAAAAAATATGGACCAGTATTTGGATATGAAGAGTTCTTAAAAAGTCATCCAAAAGGAAAAGGAGACATACAGGAATTAATTGGAGCATTCATTGAAGAAATGAAAAAAGAGGGAGCAAAGGAAGAAGATCTAAGTAATTTATTGCCAGAATTACAAAATAGGTATATGAACGGAGAAAGAGAATTTTTTATTCAACCAGTTATAAAACACTATAAGGAATCATTAGAAGGACTTGCCCAATATGCAAATGATAATCTTGAAGGAATTATTGATAGTTCTGATGAATCCATTTTGAGAAGAAGGGTGTTGCCGTATGTCGCAAAAAAATTCAGGACAGATAATGAAAAGTATAAAGGCCTTGAAAACCTTTTAGCAGAAATAGAAGAATTAGAAGAGCTCATGGAAAAATTACAAGATCAGAGAACACATCGAGAGGTTGTAGAAAAATTAAGAAAAGAAAAGGAAGATTATTACAGGTCGGCATATGCTGACAATGAATTTGTCCAAAGAATATTCATGAGCTTGATGGATGATAAGATTTTGATTGGAAAAAAACAAAAAGAACTTAAAGAAAAACATGACAAACTAAATGAATTATCAGACAAAGACCTTAAAGGATACATAAAATCAGTAGGGTTAAAAAAAGAAGATATATTTGAGATGTATATTCCTGTTTTAAAAGAAGCATACAGCAAAAAACCTAGTGAACCGCAATACGCTCAAGCTGCTTAGTTAATGTAAGGAGGAAAATTAAGGATATATCAAAAACCACTAGAAAGCATGTGGAATTCTGATATTTAAAATAAACATCATGACAAATCAAGATTTGCGACAAAAAGCGAAAGAATTGTTTCAACTAGCTGAAGCGGTAGCATACAAAGGGCAAAAAGAATTTACATTTCCAGAGGGTTATCGTTATGAGGGGAGATTAGATGGTGTTAGATATAAGATAGAAACGGATTATCTAGACAGCAGTTATGCTAGGGTTTCTACTGAAGATTGGGTAATAACCTTTAAGCGAGATGAAAATGGAGAATGCAAGGCGTATAATGGGATAGGAAAAATCCCAGAAAATCTTTATAATATTTTGGAAGGGCTTAAAGAAGTTCCAAATGAATGGAGAGGAGACTCTTACCAACAATCACTTGATGATTTAATAAGGGCCAGTGAAGAATTAAAACAAACTTGTAGACTACTAAAAAGTAGACCAAGAATTAAAAATATTTTTGGAATGGATATTTTTTAAGATTTTGTCCCGTTTCATAATTTATCAAATAATAGATTTTATTTCTCACAATATCTTATTCAATAATTCCACTGTTTTCTTAAAAAAATCCTCTGCTTTTTCCTGAAAAGTATCAACAACTCTTCCTTCAATATTTTTTACCTCTCCATGAACTATTTTTTTATGCAACTCATAAACCTCAATAAAATCCTCAACAATTTTTTTCTTCAGCAATCCTTTATCAACAAAATGCTCTTGAAGCAACTCTGGAATAAATTCAGGGCTCGGGGGTAAAACTTTTATTGCTATTAAAAGCGCTTGAGAAGACTCAACAAATGCCCAATAACAACCCTCAATTGAAGACATTTCTGATAATCTAGAACGTAAAATATGAGCGGGAATTCTGTTTATCATCTGATAAATTGCTTCTGGTGTGGATTTTATCTTACCATCATTTAAAAGCATTTTCATTGGGGAGAAAAAACCACCATAATCAATTAATACCTCTCCATACCTTATAATATTAATGATAGTAGGATCTCCTTTCATTAAATCCTCCCACCATGTGCTTATCTTAACTGTATTTATGTGAAGATCTTTTTTATAAGGATTTGTTTGTATTATTTTAGCAAGTTCTTCCCTATACCACATGACGAATTTTTCATCAAACTTAAAACTCGCATCATCAACTACTATAATAATATCAATATCAGAACCAATTATCAACTTATTCTTTACTGTAGAACCAAATAAGACAATGGATTTAACTAAAACATTAAATCGTTCATAAACTTTCTGTGCAAAATCCATTGCAATATCTCTATTTGTTTTTAGTTCTAAAGTAGGGATATTTTTCCTAGAAATTTTTTCTTCTTTCTTCTCCTCTTTTTTCTTTGCCATTTTATTAATATATAATAACAAATAATACATGGATATTTTTAAATGTGTTGATTGATAGTATTAAGGATTAATCTCATTTTTTCTCAAGAACTATTAATTAACACTAATATAAAACTGTACCAATCTTTCTGTGTTAGAACTAAATATTACTTTTCCTTGTTTCCAATAATAAGTTGTACAATAACCGGGATTTCCACAATTTTCATCTCCAATAGTAAGAGTTTTTACATTAATATCATTTATTTCTGTTTCACCAATTGTAAATTTTTGATTACCTTGATTAAGAAAATTCATTTCTTTATTTATCCAAGAACTTATAGAATCTTCCGGATTATTATTAGGTTTACAAATATACACATGATTCAAACTTGATTCAGGATTATATGTTACATATTTACAATTTTTAATAAAACTATTTGTGGTGCCTGTAACAAGATAACCATCCATATTTTCCACGTTTGCTTTTGTGTATGTATCTACTGAATCTGGAACTTTAACACTGTTGATTGTAAAAGGAGAATTAATAAAATAATAAGTGATACCTAGAATAAATATGACTACAGCAGCTATCAATATCCATAATATTTTTTTCATTAATTAATAACTGGAATATAGTTTAAAAATATATGGTTCAACTCTCCTCCAAAGCACTCAACCAAATAGTTCACTGCCCCATTCATAACTCGCACCATTTAGCCTTTTAGTTATTCGTTTTATGTAGGAGATTTAATCCTAAAGATAAATGCCCCCACGATTAGTTAATCCTTAGGTTAAGGTTCTCCCGCTAATTTTAATATTTTTATCGACGCTGACTAAAAAGCACTAAAAAAGTTAGGGTTTGGGATTGATTTTTATTTTTTTATTAGTGGTTAAATGCCCCCGCAGATTTCCTATAATTATGTTGAGATTTTGGAAGAACTTATTCCAAAAGCCATTTCCAAAGTGGAATAAATTTTATGGTTGCTTTATCTCCAAACCATTCTGCTTTTTCTTCTTTTTCAGTATCTTCAGTTATTATTAAAAGATTGTTACATTTTAGTTCTTTACCAGCCTTAATCAATGCTCTTATTTCTCTATTTTTAGTTTCTAAATCTTTTATATTAAAACAAACTTGTATTAATTGTTTAACCTTCAAGCCTTCTTTAATTACAAAATCCACTTCTTCTTGCTGTTGATTTTTCCAATAATAAAATCTTAATTTTTCATCTACTTCCTGTTTTTTTAATTTACTTGCTACCAAATTTTCATATAATTTTCCTAAATCAGGACTTGCTTTAAAGGATTTAGCTTGAATAAATCCATTATCTATACAATAAACCTTTTTATTTGAGGATAACTGTTCTTTAACTTTATAAGAGAACCTACTTAAACTAAATAAAACAAAAGATTCTTCTAAATAACTAAGATATTTTTCTATTGTATGTGAACTCTTAATTTTTCCAATCTTTGCTAAAGAGTTATAAGAATATTCATTTGCAATATTTGAAATAAGATAAGTTGCTAAATCTTCAATTTGTTGGGGATTCCTTATTTTATACCTTTTTATAATGTCCTTGTATAATATTGAACCAAATAGCAGAGACAGATATTCTTTTAATTCAACTTTTTTTGATAATATCTCTGGATAACCTCCATTGAACATATATTTGGATAATCTTTCTTTTATTTCAGTATTTGTTAGTTCTTTACCTTCAAATTTAAGATATTCTTTAAAAGAAAATGGGAAAATATTAGTTAACAAATGCCTTCCAGTTAAATGTGTCGCCAATTCTTTACTTAAAAGGTTTGAGTTACTTCCCGTAATAATCAACATATAGCCTTGCCTTTGTAGTCTGTTAGCAAACAATTCCCATTTAGGAAGATTTTGAATTTCATCAAAAAGAACAAATTTTGGATTATCATAAATAGAATTCATTGCAGTAATTATCTCATCATAGTTATCTACTTCAGTCAACTTTTCATCATCAAAATTTACATATCCAAATTTTCCTTTTTTATTTAGAAAGTGTATTGCAAAGAAGGATTTTCCCGCTCTTCTTGGTCCAACTATCACTTTTATCAAGTCATTATCTAATTTTAAGTCTTGATTTCTCTCAATATATTTTTCTTTGAGTTTTGTTTCAATTTCTCGTTTTTGTAAGGTTATTATTTCTTTTATTTCCTGTAACATAATAATCATATTACAATATAGTTTATAAATATTTGTATTATATTATATTTAATGCATAAATCAGGTCTCAAATTATTTGTATCTTATTAATAGTAACATGTAGCAAGGTTTAAATAGTTGAAATACCTTGAAAATTTATGAAAAAGATACATAGAGGTATGTGGGCAGACAGATTGGAAATCGGTGACGAATTACCTGTTGGTGGCTCTGTATTTAGTGATGAGCTTATTATTAAACTTCAACTCGATTTTGATAGCTTTAATGGACAATTGGATAATTACCATTCACCTCAAAAAGTATCAGAGCTTTATGCACAAAATAGACAATCAGTTACAGATTGGTTAACGAAAGGGTGGTCTAAAGTTGACCCTTACTTATTTTTTGTTGCAAACACTGTTCAAAGAAAAGTTCAAACATTAATGGATGTAAAACCTGAAAGTCCAGCAAGTGACCTAGAGAGAATAGCAAGATTCAAAGATAACAAGGCAAAATTGACAGATTTAAGAGGAGTTGCAATGTGCGCAGAGCAAGCTTCTTTAGGCCAGTATCTTTTACAAAATGTATTGCAAGAAGGTTATACTTCTGCTTATATGAGTGGAGTAGAAACAAATTCACCTACATCAGATTTAAGAAATCATTCTTTTATTGTAATTAAAGATCCAAAAACAAGGACATACATTTTTGATATTGCAAGACCTCGTTCTGGAAATAATCTTCCAAGGATTCTCGAAACTGATGCCTTATTTAACTATGAATTGGTTGGACAAACTAAAACCTTGCTTGTTGGAGCAACAGAAGTCTTACAATGCGGAAGATTATATTTTGGAGTTGGAAATCCAATGCTAGAACAAGAACCCACAGTTCTTGATAAAAAATCTCAACAATAATCTATTTTTAATTTCTTTTTAATATTAATTCTTATAAAATTATCATTCTTGATATAATAATGAGATTATTAACCTAAGCAGGTTGGGTCACAATTCAAATAATTAAAACCCATAAAAAACAACTCAATTTTTAAAATTAATTGGAAGCTGGGATATTGAAATAGAATTTGAAACAGAAAATGAAGATGAATTGTATAAAATTTTGACTAACATAAAAAAGGAATTTTCAGATTTTATAAGAGACTTTGATATCCTCAGAATAACTGAAACATGTAACATCCTCCGTTGGCTAAAGCCAACGGTATCCTAATAATGATGTAACCCTTGATTTTCCACATATTTCAAAGCTCTCTCAAAATCTGTTCCACACCCTTGACAAAAATATCCTGCATTCCAAAAATGTCCATTTGGATATCTTAATCTTAAATCAGGGCAAAGCCTAAACAAAATGTAAGCGGACAATCCCTTAATAATCTGCATTAATTGTGCATCAGATAAAACTCTTGGGCAATCTACAATTAAATGAACATGCTCATCGAGAACTTTAATAATCACAATTTCAATTTGGTGTTTTTTGCATGCTTCTTCTATTGCAACTTTGCAAAAAACTTTTAACTTATCTTTTCGCATCATTTTATATCGATATTTTGTTGTTATTTGGATTGTTTTTAGATTGTTTCCAACTGAGGTTGAATAATGTTTATACATTTTAACCTCCGTAAAGTTTATTTAGTCTAAGAAAGTTTCAACTATATTGGATGGTTCAGTGAGCTGAAACAAGCTCACTTTTCCTAATTAATCTAGAAATAAATAATTAACGCAATTCATCTATTTGCTAAAGCAAATAGTTTT
>JAGVWY010000045.1 GCA_018304055.1 Candidatus Pacearchaeota archaeon | reverse complement strand
GATTACAGCAAGCTTTGGATTTATTGGACCTGGAGGAAATTTTCAAGCAACAGGACAGGTTCTTGCATTTATATCTAGTTTGGTAAAACCTGACACACAAGGAGCGTTATTAGCAGGAACTGCAATACTTGCAACGATAATCTTGTTTATGGTTGTTGTCTGGGCCCAGTCATTAAAAATAGAAATTCCCTTAAGTTATGATAGATTAAGAGGATATAGCTTTAAATGGCCTTTGCAATTTTTCTATGCTTCTGTTATTCCAGTTATATTAACATCTGCTTTAATTGCGAACTTGCAATTATTTGGCGGATTATTGCAGAACTGGCTTGGAAAACCAACTTTTTTAGGAAGTGTTGTTAATGGACAGCCTGTTTCAGGATTTTTGTATTGGGTAGGCTCTACTAATATTGTTGAAAGAATTATTCAAGGAAGCTGGGAATGGTTTTTAGCTCTTCAAACCCTAGGGCATATTATTTTCTACATGTTTTTCGCTGCATTATTTTCCGTTTTTTGGGTTAAAACTTCTGGCATGGATGCAAGTGCACAAGCTCAAAATATTTTAAAATCAGGATTGCAAATTCCTGGATTTAGAAAAGATCAAAGGATATTAGAATCTATTTTAGAGAGATATGTCATGCCTTTAACAGTCATGGGAGGATTGGCAATTGGCTTGTTAGCTGCATTAGCAGATGTTTTAGGAGCATTAGTTGCAGGAACAGCATTACTTCTTGGAATAATGATTACCTTCCAGTTTTATCAGAATATCGTGCAACAACATGCCATGGATATGAATCCTGCGTTAAAGAAAATGATGGGGGCGTGAGAAATTATTTTTTTGTTGAATATAAATATAGAAGAAGTTAAAGTCAATATTATTAATTCTCAAAGATTAGTTTATTTTGAAGAGCAGCCTACTAAAAGAGAATAGGAATTTAATTCTTACTAATTACAAACTATTTCTTATAATCTTATAGTCCCAAGATAATTATATTGGTGCATAAGAGGGACTTTTTAAAAGGTTTTAAATAATAGGTTTTTCTTGCTATTTTATGAAGATAAGGATTAAAGAAATAGCAACAAGAAAAAATATGCTTGAGATTATGAAAGAAGTTTCAAGAAGAATGTCAGAAATTAAAAAATATGTAATTGATCCTTATGATGTTTGTTTCTCTAATAAGAATTTATCCGAAATAATAGGTAAAATAATGGAAAAAGTCGCTTCTGATGTTTTTACCAAAAATTTAGGCTATGAAGTTAAAAATGCAAAGGCAGATAGAGAACCAGATTTGTTTTTTACTAAACTAAAATTACCTATAGAAATCAAGATGACTTCAACTATTAATGCTTGGACAGGGGGAGAATTTAGCCAAAGACCTTTTGATTATTTCTTAGTATCTTGGGGCGGTAATTTTGATGAGTTTTTTGTTTGTTGTGTGAAACTGAAAAAAGAAGATTGGAAATCAAATATGAGTAAAAATTTCTATGGACCGAGTTTATCTTTAAGCAAATTAAAAACTATTAAAGATAAAATTATACTTATTGGAAAAATAGATGAAAATGGTAGAATGATCAGAGAGAAAGTTTAATTATATAATTTCAACTTATCCTTTTTTAGCTTCTTTTGTTACTTCTTCTTCTAATTCTATTTGAGCTTTTAAATTTTGCAAAAGATTTTCAGCTATCTTGATATATCTTTTATCTTTAGGCATTTCAATTAGAACATCACCTATATTCGCACTTATCATATTTCCTTTATTTTCCCTTTTTGTCCTATCTGTATTGATTTCTTTGTTTAATTCTATATTCTCATTTATATTAGATAATGCTTCTATATAAATTTTTCTGATTTTTTCGGCATCATTACTGGTTTTGTTCCTATCCTGTGTTACTTCTATAAGTTGGGTTCTAAACTGCTCTAACGCAGGATTTTTAGTTTTAAGTCTTTCCTTTAATCTTTCAAAAAGAGTGATATTTGTAATTGCTTTATTTATAGCTTGTTGCCTTTCAGCATTATCTTTAGGGTGTGCTATTATCTTACTTAATTCAGTAGCTTCAACTTCTTTTTTATCCATTAGCCCATATCTTCGCATATCAGCCAGCTTATTATAAAATGAACCAGAATTATATGTTTTATGCCCTATTGCCTTTGCAAAATTATCTAAATCACTGGCTTTGCCCTGAAAATCTTTTACTAATATCTCGGCTATTTTTAGAGCTTCTGAAATGCTCAATTCTGGATATTCATAATTTCCTATCTTTCCCATGATTATTTAATAAATACTACTATTTAAATCTTTCTGTCATTACTATAATTATAGTAATGATTAATTAGTAATAAATCGTAATGAATAGTAAAATATATAAACCCTTTATTCTTATATATTTTAAGACTTTAAGTCCAATCTCATAATCATCGCTTGGCTCCAGACCAAGAAAGAGTTGTGAGGTGACTGAAGTTCGCTGGCATCCAAAACCTCGACGGACTTCAGTTCTCTCGACGAGAAAATAAATAAATGCTCCCGAAGGAGCAGTATCCCATCGTTCATATGAAATACAAAAATAATAAGCAAACCAAGTATAAAAAACTTTCTTGCCCTATTTGTAAGTCTAATCTTATTATAAAAAAAGGATTTAGAAAAACTGAAAATAGAGGTTTAATACAAAGATTTAGTTGTAAAAATTGTTCTTACAGATTTGTTATTGATGATGGATTTTTCAGAATGAGAAACAATCCTCAAAAAATAATCTATGCCTTAGACTTATTTTATAGGGGAGTTTCTACAAGAAAAGTGCAGTTCAAAAAGGTTTTTAATATGGGAAGGTTATATTATAAGGAAAAAAGAATGACAGAACATAAAATAATTTGTGGTGATTGTATTGAGGAATTAAAAAAAATTTCTGATGAAGGTGTTGATTTAATAGTCACAGACCCGCCATTTAACATAGGGAAAATATATAATTCTTATGCTGATAATCGTAGCAGGGAAGAATATCTTGGATGGTGTAAAAGTTGGTTAAATGAATGTATAAGAGTTTTGAAATATGGTGGGGCATTGTATCTTTTTAATTATCCTGAAAACAATGCTTTTCTTATGCCTTTCTTAAATGATAAATTGACCTTTAAGCGTTGGATGACATGGCATTACCCTGTTAATACAGGAATGTCACCAACAAATTTCACAAGAAGCCAACACTCTATTTTATTTTATATTAAAGGTGATAAACCCAAAATATTCAATAAAGATGATATTGCAGAACCTTATAGAAACCCGACAGATAAAAGAATACTTGAAAGAATAAAGAATGGAAGTAAAGGAAAAACCCCTTATGATGTTTTTCAATTCAATTTAGTTAAAAATGTAAGCAAGGATAAAACTTCTCACCCTTGTCAAATTCCTGTGCCTCTATTAGAAATTTTCATTAAAGCAAGTTCAAACAAAGGCGATTTAGTGCTTGATCCTTTTGGTGGTAGCTTTTCAACTGCCCATGCCTGCAAGAAATTAGACAGAAATTCCATAAGCATAGAAATAGATAAGCATTATTGCGAGATCGGAAAAATGAGATTACAGAAAACCGCCCCATTAAAAAATTTTATTTAATTTTTTTAGGAGAAATAAGCCCCTTTAATGTACCAATATAAAAGATCATGAAGATTTAAAAACCCCCTTCATTATTATAAAACATGGCAGAGAGAAAAACAGGCATGTTATGGTTTTTTATCATTATGCTTATTTCATTGTATATAGCAAGCAAATGGAATTCTCTTCCTTTCATAAAAAATTCTGTTAATGCTGTTTTAAATCCAAGTTTTGGTGCTTTATTAGAGTGGAATCTTTACATAGGTTTTATTGTAGTAATTGCTTTTACTTCTTTAGTATTAACACTATCCCAAAAATATCTTTCAGACCAAGATCAATTGAGAGAAATCAAAAAAGAACAGAAAATTCTTCAGGAAGAAATGAAAAAATATAAAGAAAATCCTGAAAAATTATTAGAATTACAGAAAAAACAATTAGAGTTTATTCCTCAAACATTTAATATTACTCTTAAACCTTTAATTTATACCTCAATTCCAATAATATTATTATTTCGATGGTTTTCGGATTACTTTCATCCTATTTTTGGTAATTGGTGGATTCTTTATTATATGATTGGAGCTTTGGTTTTTTCAAGCATTTTCAGAAAATTGTTTAATGTTGCGTGAAATAAGTTAGACAATTGTTTTATAATAACATAATTCTTATAAATGTCTTTAGCTAATTTCTTAAATGGTTAGCGGATTAGCTCAAGAAATAAAATATAAAATAGATGATTTAGACGAATATTTTCATGATGCAAAAGATCTTGAATTTTTATTAAGTAAAGCTATTCATGCTTTATTTTTAAATCAGCCAGATGGAGAAGTAAATTATGGGGAAGAAAATCCAAAAGTAGGAAGAATATGGGCTTCGAGAGCTAATGCTAGAACTAAAGGCACACTTATATTACAATATAGTCCTTCTGTTTATTATCAAGAGCGTTTCAAGTATACTCTTGGTGGTCTCGCCAATATAAATTTAAGAAAAAAAACATATTCATTATACTGGCAAAGACATGGTTTAGACTATGAAAGGTTGAATGAAAATTTCTGGTTAATTCCAAAAGTAGTTATGAAAGATACAGAAAAAGTTATAGATTTATTAGGATTACAAAATGAACTCGTTGTTATTTCTTCTGAACAATAATAGCGAATACAAAATTCCAGCGAACATAATTCCTATTGAATTCATAAGAATATCTTTTACATCCATGTATCTTCCTGGAACAAAATATTGATGAATCTCGTCAGAAATGCCATAGAGAATAGCTATAATAATTCCAATAAAAAAAATTTCTTTTCTTAATTTTCCTTTAATAAGAGCAATTAAAAGAAAAAAAGCAAGAATGAAAAAAATAGTAAAATGATATACATAACTTAAAACTCCTTTTCCCCCCCCTCCTTCAAATGTTCTTGAGGACATATAAAAAATGAAAATAGCTATGACTAAAGTAATAACCCGCGCAATTTCACTCTTTTTTTCAAGCCACCTCAACATTTTGAGAAAAAAATATAAAGATTTTTAAATATATGTATGTTCCAAATATTATGGATTTTAATCATGAGCAGCTTATAAGAATACAAACAATGGAAAATGAAGTTAATTCACTTAAAACACAGCTTGATTTTATAGAAAATAATATATTAGAGCTAAATGCATTGAATGAAAGTCTTGACGCACTTGAGAAAAATAAAGATATATTAGTAAATATTGGCAAGAGAGTTTTTCTTCCTGTTAGTATAACTGAAAAGAAACTTATTGTCGATGTTGGAAGTAGTAATTTAGTTAAAAAAAACATAGTTGAGACAAAAAAAATTATTGAGGATCAGATAGCAAGTCTTATGAAGGCAAAGGGAAATATAATGAAAAACTTGGAAGACCTTCAAGAAGAAATGGAAGAGTTAATTAACCAACAAACTATTTAAAAATATGGTTATAATAACAAAAGAGGTAAAAAAATATGTTTGAACTGTTAGTAAATCCTATAAGAGCAGAAAAAAGGCCATGGGAAATGTTTTTTATTGGCGCTTTTCAAGGAATCTTATCCTTAATTTTAACTCAATGGATTTTTTCAGGAGATCCTGTTTTGTCTAAATATACTGGCATATTGGTTGTAACGTTTAGCGTTATGTTTTCTATTCCTTTCATGTATTTTGCATTGAAAAATGAAGAGGAAAAAGACTTAAAAATAAAAGGTTTTTACCGGCTACTTAAAGAGCATGGCAAATCCTTAACTTATTTCATGTTTTTGTTTCTAGGATTTGTTGTTGCTTTTTCGTTTTGGTATATTGCTTTTGAAAATGGAAATCAGAATTTTAGAGCTCAAATTGAAACTTATTGTATGATAAATAGGCCAACAAACTTTGATGCATGTGTTTCTGAATATGGGCTAGAAACATTATCTAAAACAACTGCATTTTTAACAGCACAAGAAAAAATTGTCAATATTTTCGCAAACAATGTGTATGTTTTGATTTTTACTCTAGTATTCTCATTGATATTTGGAGCAGGAGCTATTTTTATCCTTGCCTGGAATGCCAGTGTTATAAGTGCAGCCATTGGCATTTTTTCAAAATCTAATTTATTAAATCTTCCATTAGGATTAGCAAGATACATGATTCATGGTATTCCTGAAATTGCTGCTTATTTTATAGGAGCTTTAGCAGGAGGAATAATAAGCATTGCAGTTATAAAGCATGATGTAAGGACTGAAAAATTCTGGGTTATCTTACAGGATTCATTAAATCTTATCATACTTGCTGTTATCATTTTGTTTATTGCAGCGCTTATGGAGGTATTTTTAGTCCCTATATTTTTTTAACATGGAATTTGAAAAAATTTTCAAAAAAAGCTGGGAAGATTATAAAATTAATATAAAGTCTATTATTGTTTTTATGATAGTTTTTGCAGGAATTATTGGATTAATACAGGTTATCCATACAGGCATATGGGCAATTCTTGATGAGTCTATAAGAGCCATGCTTCTAACTGACAATTTAGTAAAAGAACCCATGCTTCTCACTAACAATTTAGGGAAAGATTTTTTTCCGTGGAGATTTTTGTTACCTTCAGGAATTCTGGGATTGATAGGATTTTTTCTCTCTATTTTTATATATACTGGTTTAATTGGAGCATCATTAAAACACAAAAAATTTACATACAATAATTTAGTTTCTCAAGGACAAATATTTTACCTTAAATATTTAGGATTATTAGTAGTATCTGGGCTATTTCTCATAGGCTTGTTCCTCTTACTTATTATCCCCGGTATTATCTTTATGGGTTATTGGATTTTCTCATCATATGTTTTATTTGATGAACGAAAAGGAATTTTAGAATCATTAAAAAGAAGCAGAGAACTTGTGAAAGGAAAATGGTGGACAGTATTTGGCTATTCTCTTCTTTTGATGCTAATATTTTTGGGCATAATTATTGTATTCTCTCTCATAGCCCTGCCTCTGTACTTTATTCAGGGAATATCATTAGAATATTTTATATTCTCCATTATAGCTAATTTTTTATTGAGCTTTATTTTTAGTATTTTTTTCACACCTTTTTTGGTATTATTTTATAAGAATTTTTATTTAGAGATAAAGAAAACAAAAAGGAAAAAGTAAAACAATGGTAATTTATGGTTATGAATCAGAACTTGAACAAGAAAAGAGAGAGATGAATTCGTTTAGGGAAGTATGGAATTCTAAAAAGTTAGAAATTTCTAGAGATATACCTATTAATGATGCAGTTGCTTTAAGAGAAATCTATAGGAGAACTCCTCATGATAGATTAGAAGATTCTCCATTTACTTTTGTTGAAGATATTGCATGGAGGATTTATACAGAATGGTGTTTAAGTCCTGAATCACAAGGTAAATATCATAATGATTATCATGGACAGGCATTTACAAAATTTGTTGATGATGAAACTTTTTTTGCTATGAATAGAGTTATTGAAAAAGGATTGGTTCAAGGAGGAACGCAAACTCATAAGGAAATAAGATATAGAGTATTAGAGGCTATTGTTAAAAGAGCTATTGAATTATTTAGTGATTGGAATAGTGTGAAATTTCCTAAAATGCTAGATGATAAAAGAAATTTAAGAGCAGATTTAAGAGAATATATTGGATTTTGAAATTTTATTTTGTTAAAAAATGAAATTCCTGAATTAATAAAAAGCTAAAGTGAAGGGTTTGTTGAGGAGTATAATATTAGTTGGATTTGAGTTAACTTTTTAACCTATAAAATTTATTTTAATATATGGTTTTATCAAAACAAGAAGAGAAAATACTTAAGTCTATTATTGTGGCTTCTGAAAACAATCCAAACAAACCAGAATTTCCCTCAGATAATCCAAAATTCCCAGCAACTCCAACATACAAAATTAGTGTTCTTGGATTTGCAAATGTTTGGTTAAAAGATGAGAGCCATAATCCAACAGGAACACACAAAGACAGAATGGCTTGGGAAATTATAGTTACTTATAGACAATTTTTATTAGCTAAAAAAAGAGGACAAATAACCGGTTCATTGCCGCAAATGTCAATAATTTCTTCTGGCTCGGCAGCAATTGCTATTCAAACACAATTAAAAAAATATAACTTGCCAAATCTTAAAGTTCTAACAGATTACAAAATTGACAAAGCAGTTTTTACTTATTTGAAAAAGATAGGTTGTGAGGTTTATGAAACTGAACTCGGTAAGAAACCATTTAGCTCAAAAGAGATATTACACTTAACCCATAATCTTTCCGGATTCGATATAACTTCAAGTGAGGCATTAGACCCAACTACACGATTTTATGATTGGCTTAGTTATGAAATATTAAATAACTCTCCAGATTATTGTTTCATTCCTTTCGGAACTGGTAATCTTTATGAAAATATACTTAACATAAATAAGAAAGAAGTCTCAACTCAACACCACGACCCAAGATTCAAAGGACAGGTTAATAATTTAAGAAATTGTAATTTTATTGGTGCAACAACAAATAATCCCAAATCAAAATCTGATAAATTGTATTCACCACACTTACCCTTTGTTCATTACGATGAACAATGGATTAGATTATACCGATACTCTGGTTTTTGTGGCAAAGATTCTAATGTTTACTTATTAAAAGAACAATTCTTAGAAGAAGCAATAGAATTAGCTAAATCTCAAGGCATTAATTGTGAACCTTCAGGTATTGCAGGGTTAGGAATGCTCTTACAACTAAAAAATAAAATTCCTAAAGATAAAAAAATTCTTATTGTTAATACTGGTAAAACAAAATTTCCCAATTCTTAATAAGTTATTATAAATAAGGGATTCAAGGTGAAGAGCTTATTTGGAAAATTGTAAAGTTACAACAAACAAGAGGTTTTATTCAAATTCTTGATAAATTTTATTTCTACGTTTCTTACTCAAGTGTTCAATAATAAAAGCGGTTATCAGCCAAATAGAAATCAAAATTAACATAGTCCAGGGATTCTCTAGTTTGCTTCTCAATACTAATTTAAAAGTTGATAGTATCCAAGCAAATAAAAATCCGTAAGGAATCATAATAATAGGAACAAGAGCTATTTTCCAAGGGTTACGTCTTTCAATACCTGCATTGAAGAAATAAAAAGCAATTAGATTTGGATGAAGCATAGATAAAAGAAATCCTTTCGAGATATTTCTATTATCTTTAATTAAATGATTATATTGATTGCGAAATAAAACATGTCTTCCAAGAAAGTAATTAATAAAGGAAGTTATTGTGAGAGTTACTGCTACAACTAAACTAATTGAAAATAAAGATAATAAACTTCCATCAGAAAAGAAAACAGCAAGAGCTATGATAAAAGAACCGGGAAAATATAATCCTAAGTAAACAATTCCTTCCAAGAAAGTTGCAATTGATAATCCAATTAAGCCGTATTTATTGTAAAGATTCTCTAGAAATTCTACAACCTGAACCGGTGGGGGTATTACTCCTAAGTTCCACAAAATAAAAACAACAATAAAGAAAATTAATGCACTTAATGGGAGTTTAGGAATCTCTTTTAAAAACTTTTTAATATTCATAAAGGATAGAACCTATTTAATGTTAAAAATGTATCTCAAGGAATGTTTTATTCACTTACTTAATAAGGTACTCAAAAAGAAGTCCTTATTATAAATAAGACCTTCAAACTGAAGACTTTGTTATAACAACAATATTAATAAATAAAAAAATATATAATAAAACATGATACAAGGAAAAGATTACGTAGGAGTTTCAGTAGTATATTTTTGTCATGATGGTAATGGCAGATTTCTCATGCAAAAAAGAGGGCAAAATTGTCGCGATGAAAAAGGGAATTGGGATATTGGTGCAGGAGGATTGGAGTTTGGTTTAACAATAGAAGATACATTAAGAAAAGAAATTCAGGAAGAATATTCTACTGAGGTTTTAGGTTATCAATTCCTAGGATATAGAGATGTTCACAGACAAGATAACAGACCTACTCATTGGATAGCCTTAGATTTTAAGGTTTTAGTAAATAAGGATAAAGCAACGAATGGAGAACCGAATAAATTTGATGATATAGGCTGGTTTACTTTAAATGAATTACCTTCTCCTACACATTCACAACTCCCAGATTTCATTAAAAGATACAGAGATAAATTGAATCCTTAATAATCTCCTCAAAAATACCATATTATAAATATGTGTGAAGTATTGTTCTCACATACTACTTATTGGATTAGTGGGAGAAAAGATCCTATTGGTTGAATGCCTTGCTTTATACTATTTGAGATTAATAACATCATAATAATTGTGTAAATGAAATATAAAACTAATACTACAACTACTATTATTACAATAGCAAATATCTTCTTCTTAGTACCTTCAATAGATTTTATTTTACCAATTATTACACCCCATATAAAATATCCAATGAAAACTAAAACGCTTGCAATCAATGCCGCAAAAAATGAACTGCCTGCACTTCCTTCAACTAAATCAACCAATGGTGCAAGTAAAATCATTATTGGAAAAATTGGAATAAAGATTAAAGATGCAATAATATTTCCTTCAGAATATTTTCCAAAACCGCTAAGAATCAAGAATAACACTGCTGATATAATTCCAAGCCATACCCCATATTTTAACCACACTCTCATTAAAAAAATAAGAATAATCTCTTTATATAATTACCTGTCCAGAAAAACACTATGTGGGAACTTTTGTTCTCACATATTATAAATATAATTTCAGAAATTTAAATTAATCTATTTTTTCTATCAACAGAAAACATTATATAATTTGTTATGTTATTGTCTTTCATGGGACATATAACTACTAATATAGAAAAAGAAAGACCATTGTTATTATATTGACTCTTCTTCTAAAAATATATTATCTCACAAACAACAAAAATGTTATCCATATAAAACATTTTTGGGGTGATCAAAAACCACATTATCTAAACATGCTACAGGACTTTGACCTGTGGTTTTTGACACAACTAAATTTAAAAATAGGCATACTATACATTATTATATAAAAAGAATGTAAAATGGCGTTTATATGTAAAAGATGCAGTTTTAGGTTTGAATCTAAAAACGTAAAAGAATGTCCTTATTGCGGAAGAAGAGAGGGTATTGAAAGAGAGAAAAATGCTTCTGAGCTTCTTGAAGAAGTAGAAGGCCTTTTATCAGGTGAATAAAATGGATGAGGATAAAAGCGATAAGGCAATTTCTTCAGAGAAAGAAGTTATACAGATAAGAAAAGAAAAAATTGTTGCCTTTTTCAAGAAATCTAGTATATGGATATTTATTTTATTAATCATAGCATTACTTTTGGGAATTTACATAAGAAGCCTGCCAATGGCAGACCATAATAAAGGATTGCCTTCTTTTACTTCATTTCTTTTTTCTCCTTCTGAATTTTATGGAGGAAGACATGGATTAATAGATATAACTACTAATACCTGGACTTTAGGCCCTGATCTAGATCCTTGGTTGTTCTTACGCTATGCAGAAAATGTTGTGGAAGATGGAGAGATACCAACGATAGATAAAATGAGAAATGTTCCTCTTGGATTTGATACTTCTAAAGAAAGCCAATTACTTCCCTATATGATTGCCTATACTTATTATTTATTCAACAAACTAGGATTTCCTGTAAACATTGAATTTGCAGGAGTTGTATTTCCTGTTATTATGTTTGCTCTTACTATAATAAGTTTTTTCTTTTTTGTAAGAGAAATTTTTATTGATAACTCTAAAGAATCTATTCTTAGAGCGAATGTTATTGCATTAATATCAAGTTTTTTTATGATTGTAACTCCTGTTTTTTTATCGAGAACAGTTGCCGGAATTCCAGAAAAAGAATCTGCTGCTTTTTTCTTTATGTTTCTTGCATTTTATTTTTTCCTCAAATCTTGGAAAGTTGAAAAAGAAATAAATGCTGTTATTTTTGGGATATTAGCGGGAATATCAACTGCTGTTATGGGATTAATTTGGGGAGGAGTAATTTATGCGTTTATTCCTATGGGTTTTGCAGGATTAATTGCTTTTATTTTGAACAAAGTTCAGAGAAAAGAAATGTTGGCTTATGGCGCATGGGTACTAGCTTCTTTCTCATTCTTAAGTTTTTTTTCTGGCAGATATGACCTTATTGAATTATCTACTTCAATATCTTCAGGAATAGCTGCCTTTTCTCTTAGTGTTATGATAATTCATTTTGTAATTTTTAATACAAAACTTTCAGAAAATACTTTTATCGAAAATTCAAAATTACCTAAAACAATTTTATCTTTAATTCTTACTATAGTATTAATAGTTGTACTGTCTAGTATTTTCTTAGGCCCTGGTTTTTTAATTGATAAAATAAAAGTCGTTCATCAAACCTTATTCAAACCTATAGTTGGGAGGTGGAATATTACTGTTGCGGAAAATAAGCAGCCATATTTTCTCGAATGGAGCGGAAGTTTTGGTCCTCATTTTAAAAATATCCCGATAGTATTCTGGTTTTTTTTCATAGGTTCAGTTGTTTTGTTTAGGAAAGCATTAGAGAATGTAAAGAAAAAAGATGCTTTTGTTCTTACTTTGTTATATATTGTATTTCTTGTTGGATTGATATTTTCTAGATATAGCAGCGGGCATATTTTTAATGGAGAGAATTTTATTAGCAAGGCATTTTATTATCTAACCGCAATTCTTTTTGCAGGAGGCGTTATTTATTTTTATAGCCAGTATTACAAAAACAATGATAAGAGTTTTGAAAAAATAAAGTTTGAATATATTGTTTTATTTTGCTTATTTGTCTTTACACTTTTTACTGCACGAGGAGCTGTAAGACTTGTAATGGTGTTAGGGCCTATTGCTCCTATTTTTGTAGGATTTTTGATTGTTATGGTTTCTGGAAAATTCTTTAAGACTAAAGAAGGGGCTTTGAAAATAGGAATAGGTTTACTTGTTATTATAATATTAATAGCCGGCATTTATAGTTTTAGAATTTATTATCAGAGTGTTCAAGCTCAAGCATATTCCTTTATTCCATCAGCATACAACGTACAATGGCAAAAAGCAATGCAATGGGTAAGAGAAAATACTCCTGAAAATTCAGTTTTTGCTCACTGGTGGGATTATGGTTATTGGGTTCAAAGCATTGGTAAAAGAGCTACTGTAACTGACGGAGGAAATGCAATTACCTATTGGAATTATTTAAGCGGAAGGCATGTTTTAACAGGAGACAATCAAAAAGATGCCTTGGATTTTTTGCATAGTCATAATGCTACTTATCTATTGATAGATTCAACAGATATAGGAAAATATACTGCGTTTTCAAGTATTGGCAGTGATATAAATTATGACAGATATTCATGGATAGGCACTTTCATATTAGATGAAAGGCAAACAAGAGAGACAAATAATGCAACTTACTACGCTTATATGGGGGGAGTTGGTTTAGATGAAGATTTAGTTATTGAAAAAGATGGAAAAGAAATTTTTTTGCCTAAACAATCAACAGGAGTGGGAGCAGTTATAGTGCCTGCAACTGATACAGGTAATGGCAATAAAAACTTCCAGCAACCTTATGCTATTATGGTATATCAAGGGCAACAATATGAAGTTAAAATGAGATATCTTTATCTTGATAACAGGATTATAGATTTTAAATCAGGCATAGAAGCAGCTTTATTTATTTTTCCAAGACTTGACCAAACTGGACAAGGAATAAGACAAAATCCTATCGGAGCATCAATGTTTATCTCTCCAAGATTATTTAGAGGAATGTTATCTCAAATATATATTTTAAATGATCCTCTTAAAAAATTTCCCAATATTAAACCTGCTCATTCAGAGAACAGTTTGATAGTTGATGACTTAAGAAGCCAGGGAATGAATATTGATGAATTTGTTTATTTTAATGGTGTTCATGGACCTATTAAAATCTGGGAGATAAATTACACAGGCAATGAAGAATATAAATTTGAATATGTGGATACAGATCCTACAAAGTATATAAGCTGGGAGTTGTGAGATTATCCCAATCCTTTTTGATAAAAAAGTTTATATTACTTCAAGAAAACCTTTACTATAAACTTAGTAGTGTAAACAATTTATTTTAAGCATTTGATAAAGCAAAGAAATTTAAACACATAATACATTAGAATAACATGGAAAAGAAATTGTTGTCAGAAGAACTTGAAACCTATGATAAACATAAAGCCGAGTTACTTAAAGAGAGTGTTGGAAAATATGTCTTAATAAAAGGGAAAGATATAATAAACATTTTTGATACGCAAAATGATGCAATAAAAGTTGGTATAGATAAATTCGGTAATACTCCCTTTTTAGTTAAAAAAATAGAAGAAGTGGAATCGAAACAGAATTTTACTTCTAATCTTATAAGAGTAAAACATCATGCCCTCGGTAACTATTAATTCTCCTAATTTGCAAGTTGAAGGGCCAATAGTCGAGGTCCATTTTTTAATTTCTTCAGAATTAGAAAAGAAATATAACGAACAAAAAAATGGAATTCTTAAACCTGTTGTTGTTAAAGCATTAATAGATACTGGCGCTTCTGCTTGCGTTATTCAAAAAGAGTTGAACACATAAATCTTTAAATATCCTTTTTTATTTCTTAAAAAATGGAAATTAATTTTAATCATCCTTTAATTCTGCAAGGATATTTAGAACAAGCAATACCTCAATATGGATTAGAAGATGTTAAAGGAATTGTTGTTGGAAAAAGTGGAGGGTTAGCATACCACTTATTTGCGGATGAAGGTGAAGGACTTCCAAGAGAATTGCAAATAAAGGGCGTTGATTCTATAAAAAAAGTTAAAAAATATTTTGATGAAATTGAAGCATTTTTAGATAGAGGTTCAAGATGCGCATCAAATTTTGGATTTCGGTTAGTCTCTATAAAACATTCTTTAAGTTCTCCTGATAAACGTATATATAATGGGTTAGACTCCGAATCAGATATCTATTGTGTCGGAATTGGAGATGGATTTATTAGGAATGTTGAGAAATTTGAGAAATTTTTAGAAATGATAAAAACAAATAATCAGTCTATTCAAAATGAAAATAAGAAACTTAAAGAAATTTTATCTCAGCCCATCATTATATCCAAAGAAGAATTAAACCTTAGTGGAACATTAGATTTATTATCAGAAGCTGATGAGTCTTTCAAATAAATATTAATAAAAAACAGAAATAAACTTTGCTACAGCATAAGGTCTGAGATATTTTACTCAATTATATATTTACTTTAAAAGAAAATAATATTCACAAACCCTTAAATAAAACCATATATATTAATAATCATGAAAGAAAAAATAGGAATTTTAGGCTCTGGAATTGTTGGACAGGCATTATGTAAAGGATTTATTGAAAAAGGTTATGAAGTTAAAATAGGTTCAAGAACTCCGGAAAAACTTAATGAGTTTATTAACTCATTAAACAGCGATAAAGTAAGTTCTGGAAATTATAGTGAAACAGCTGATTATGGTGATATAATATTTTTTTGTGTAAAAGGAACTGAAATTGAAAATGCTATAAATTTAGCAGATAAAGAAAATTTTTCAAATAAAATTACTGTGGATGTTACTAATCCACTGCTATTTAACGAAGAAGGAAAAGCTCCGACATTATCAGTAAGTTATCCTGATTCAAATGGAAAGAAAATTCAAGATTTATTAAAAGAAAGTAAAGTTGTCAAGGCATTTAATACTATTCCTGCTCATTATATGTGCTCTCCATATTTAGAAGAAGGAGCTCCTACTTTTTTTATTTGTGGAAACGATCCAGAATCAAAAAAAGTAATAGAAGATATAGCAGAAAAATTTGGATGGCAAGATATAATTGATTTAGGAGATATTGAACAATCATATTTATTAGAATCTTTAGCAATGATTTATATTATCTATGGATTTAATAATAATTATTGGAATCATGCGTTTAAGTTGTTAAGGAAATAAAATTTCAAATTACAATAATTATTCAATTATTTTAGATGATGAGTATTAATTTTTTATTTTTAATTACTAAAATACCAATGCTCACCAGCCTTTTTACCGAGTGATAATCAATAGAAAAACTTCGTTTATCCTTTGAAATCAAAGAGATTGAGTTTTAAGAAGAGACTTTTGATTTAAAACCTTACTTGCGCTTAGAATTTCAATCCCCAATAATTTTCCATTTTTATCAAAATCAACTATAATATTATCATTTAATTCTATTGTTTTTTTAGATTCTCCATCTGCTATAGAATCTTCTAAATAAATATATGCTGCATCTGCTTCCTTATCATATTCAAATTTCATAAAAACATTACACTAATTACCTTTATATAATTTTCTTCTTCTGTATATATAATCTTTAACTCTCTATTTTTAATTTCTCCCACTACAATTCTTTTTCCTTCAAATGACTTTTTAGTGTATGTCGGATGTTTAAGTATGTGATCAACTTACCAATCTTCTATACTCTTTCTTTTATCCTCTTTTTTGCATGCTCAGAGTAAATAATCTTCATCAAAACAAGAAGATCAAAGTATTTATATGATTAACTGTATTTAATAAGTAAAAATATGACTAACATCTTTATTTAAACTGCAATGATTTATGTTCAGATCCCCAAGTATTTCATATATTTTTATGGTTTCAATCAAATAATTTAAAAGCCACTATCTTCTATTAATTAAATGGAACCCTTGCTAATAATCCCGGTTTTTTTAAGTTTTATTTTAACATTTTTATTCCTGCCTAAATGGATTAAAAAATGCAGGCAGGCAGGATTATTATGGGAGGATATGAACAAATACCTTCATCCAAATGTAGCTGCTTCTGGAGGAGTGATTGTTGTATTATCTTTTATAATAGGAGTTTTATTTTATATAGCTATTAGAACTTTTATTTTTTCTGTTAAAATTAATGGAATTAATCTTTATATTTTCGCTTTACTAAATGTTATTCTTATTTTAGCTGTAGTTGGATTAACAGATGATTTGTTAGGTTGGAAGCATGGAGGGCTTTCTGTTAGGTTTAGATTATTCCTAGCACTTTTATCTGCAATTCCTTTAATGGTAATTAATGCAGGAACTTCAGAAGTAGGCCTTCCTTTTCTTGGTATGGTTGAACTAGGAATTTTATATCCTTTGATTATAATACCAATTGGAATAGCAGGAGCAACAACAACTTATAATTTTCTTGCTGGTTTTAATGGACTAGAAACAGGACAAGGAATTATTATAATAAGTTTTTTAAGTTTAGTAAGTTACCTTACTGGAAATCCCTGGTTAAGCGTTATTGGGGCGTGTATGGTTGCATCATTGATAATATTTTATTTTTACAACAAATATCCGGCAAAAGTTTTTCCAGGAGATATTTTAACTTATTCAATTGGAGCATTAATAGCAGGAATGGCTATTTTAGGCAATTTTGAGAGAATAGCTTTATTTGTTTTTATTCCTTATTTTATAGAAATAAGCTTAAAATTGAAAGGAAAATTAAAAAAGCAATCTTTCGGAATTCCAAAAGAAGATGGAAGTTTAGAACTTGCTTATGATAAAATTTATGGTTTAACTCATCTAAGCATTTTTATTTTGAAAAAATTCAAGAAAAAAGTTTATGAAAAAGATGTTGTTTACTTCATATTTTCATTTCAAATAATAATATGTTTAGTTGCTTTAATAATTTTTAAGGAGGCTTTATTCATATGATGCTTAAACACTGGAAAAAAATTCTTCCTATCATAGGTATTATTTTATTTATCTACATTATTGTTAAAATAGACATACGCAATATTATAAAAGAAATAGCAATAGCTAATATATTCTTCATTTTTCTAGCATTTATCTTTCTTTTTATTATGATGGCTGTTCAAACCTATAAATGGTATTTTATAGCAAGAATACAGAAAATAAATATTCCTTTTAGAAAAGCTTTTGAAATTAATATTATTGGAAATTTTTATAGTTTTGTGACTCCTTCTAAAGCAGGAGGGATAATAAGAGCAGAATATCTAAGAGAACACACTGAAAGTAAAAATATAGGAAAAGGTTTGTTCAATTTTACTATTGATAAAATTTTTGATTTGCTTTCAGTTATTTTTCTAGTAATATTATTTTCTTTTGTATTCAAAGATACCCTGGATCTTCCTGTTGTTTTCTTCATTAGCATTTTCTTATTATCTGTATTAGCAACTTTAATTTTTCTCAAAAAAGAAAGAACCAAATTTTTATTAGGATTTGTTTATAGAAAACTTGTGAGTAATAAGTATAGAGACCAAGCAAAAATGACTTTTGATAATTTTTATGAGAATGTTCCTAGAAAAAGATATCTTGCATTTCTTTTTGTTCTAAGTGTTATAAGCTGGACTTTAATATATATTATCTTTTATTTTATTGGTTTATCTTTAGGTATTCAGTTATCTTTTATCTATTATTTAGCAATCCTTCCTATTGGAACATTAATAGCAATGCTTCCGATAAGTATTAGTGGATTGGGAACGCGAGAACTTGCTTTAATTAGTCTTTTTGGTTTATTTAATGTTGAAGCTACAAAAGTTTTTTCAATGTCAATAATAAATATTGTTATTGTAGGAATAATTCCGGCTATTATTGGAATTTTTTTGATTTTAAGAAAACAGAAAAGTGAGAGATTAAATTAAAGAGAATTATATTTTTTAAACTTTATTAGATGTTTTATTTTAACAGGCCGAATGAATAGCTGAATCTGTACATGCCAAAGTTGGTATCATACAATGTGCCGTCAACACGCAAATAACCAGCCCCCTTTCCGAGAACAGAAACCTGTAATAATTCAGTATGATCTGTCGTGGAAATATTATATCCATGAATATATGGATTCTCTTCAAATTGTGCGGCAATTTCCGCAATTTTTATAGCGCCTTCTTTTCCGAAAGTTGCAATGATAAATCCATCCTTTGAAAATTGTTCAGGGGTATGATCTTGCAATCGAGTTGAGTATGTACCCGCATGTCTATATGTTCCTGTTGGAGCAAATTTTACTTTTCTATCTTTTGAAAATCTTACTCCGTTAATTTTTTCTCCATTTTTTAACATTTTTTCTAATTCATTTTCATTAAGAGACTCGCTTCTTCCTTTTGCTTCTGGATCCTGAATAACATAAACTCCCTTATTAGTCCAAAGATTTCTGTTAAAAACCCATATGTGGAAAGGAATTATATCTCTAATGTTCTTAAATTCTGGTTCATCACTTTTATCACTAAAATATGCAGCATGTAATAAAGAAGCCAACTCGTCTCCTGATGGGATCCTTAAATTGTGAACTAAGATTTGTTCTCCAACTTCTCTATACAGACCCTTACCAAAGGGGGGATGTGCAAAAGCTATTTCTTTGTCTTCGTGAGAGACAATTAATTTTGTTATTTTATCCTCTCGTTCAATTCTTGCCTTTGTATTTTTATTCATGGTTAAACTAAGAATTAATCGTTTATAATTATTATGTCTTATAATTATATGCAATTATTTTATAAATTTTCTTTAAAAAGATAAAAAATTCAATAAAAGAACTTTGTATGAATGACATTTCCGAAGACTTCATTTTCTCTGAAAATGAATGGATTAAAAAATTTATTTTTTAAGACTTCAATCTTCTTTGAAGTTGAAGTATCAGGAATTTTCAGTTCTTGAGGAAATCTGGCAAAGTTCTTATTAGAAAATTTTTTTATTACTATTTCTCAAAATTTTCTATAAATCAGCGGAAAATGAATTATAATTGAATTATTGATATTTTTCTTACTTTTCAGAAACAGCGTCGTAGTTTTTAGAAAGGTTTAAAAAGTGCCGATATCTTTAGATATCTATAGGTATTTTAAAATATATGGTAATTTAACAATCAAAAATGTCAAAATTAGATAAAGAATCTGAAAGAATAATCCTAACTATCCCAAAAAAGCTTTTCAATAAGTTAAGGGAAGAAAAAAACAGATTTTCTTATCAAAGCATTCAAAGTATTATTCTTGAGGCATTAAGAGAAAGATATTACAAGAAAAAAACAGAAGGAAAAAGCAGA
>JAGVWY010000066.1 GCA_018304055.1 Candidatus Pacearchaeota archaeon | reverse complement strand
TTAGTGTCTGTTTCATTTTGTTTCACCTCCTTTCAATCATATTAACCTTTATGGTTAAATATTTTGGGAAGTTTCAACAAAATTATTTATACTCTCATTCTTTTGTACATAAGTGTAAAAAATTAATTCTAACTATGCGTGTTTATGTTTTATCTTTTGTGATTTTCTCCAGGTTCTATATAAAACAACAACCAGGATAATTGTTATAATAATCCCTATTATAATGCCTGTATTACTTTTTTTAAGCAATCCAAGTTCAATAGCTTTATTTTTATCATAAACATTAACAGGAACATCCGCATTTTCACTATATTCGTTGTTAAAAGAATCTTTATAATTTATTTTAACAAGCAGGTTTATTTTATCAGGAACATTATTATTTATAAAAATGTTAAAATCAAAGCTGTCAAAATCATCGCTTTCTAAATCCCCGATATATAATTTTTGAGGAGAAAGTAATTGATAATAAGAAGAGTCTAAAACTTCTACTTCTAAAAATGTAACGTCGCTTAATCCTTTATTTATGACTCTTAAAGACATTTCATTTTTCTGGCCTTTTAACAATAAACTTTCTTCTTTAGTAATCTCAACAACTGGAATTACATTAACCTTTAAACTTATAATAGAATTTTTTGTTTTGGTCTCATTACTTTCTTCTCCTTTATAGGATATTTTAATGGGAATTTTATAAACATCAGGTTCAGCATTATTTAAAACTATGAGAGTAAAACGAGCATTTTTTATTTTATCTTCTTTAATCTCGCTAATAGCATAATCAGAACTTGATTCATGAGGAGCAAAAGGTAAATCTTTTAGCTCAAGACTAATGGTTACATCTTCCACATCTTCAAGAGTGTTTTTTAAATCAATATCTATCTCAATAATATCTCCTGGAGAAATATCACTATCATTTATCTTCACAGATGAAATTGTTAAAGCATAAATGCTGAAACTGCTTACTATAAGGAAGATTAATATTAAAACTGCAATCAATATTTTTAATATTTTTTTCATACAATCTATAAAAGTAAGGTTTATTTAAATCTTTTGTTTTTGTTACTTTTTAAAAGTAATTACTTATGAGAAGATTTATAAAGATTAAATTATTATAAGAAATATGGTAACAAGAGAAAAAGCAAAATATGAACTTGTTCAAGATGTAACAAAAGGAGATTTAGTTTCAGCGTATGTAGTTGCACCATTTGATAAAGGGTTAGAGGTTTTGCAAGAAGGTGATTATAGATTGATTTCTTCACAAGAAAATTCGAGATTAAGAATACAAGAGGGTTATCAAGCATATATTTCTCAAATGGGGAACTGGGTTTCAGAAGATGCAATTTATGTTCCAAACAAAGGAAAATTTTTGACAAAAGTTTCTCATATTGCACGAAATGCAAGAGAGGCAACACAAGCTCATAGAAATGGAGAAGATTTTTATTTAAATGAAAATCAAGTTGAAGAATGTCTTGCTGATTGTGTTGAATTAACAAGCGAATCTGTACCAACTAATAGATTTGGTGAGAATGAAATAACAATATATGCATTTGGAGAACATACAGAAGATTATGGAAAACTTTTAAGAGAATATGGAATTAAAGAAATGCCAGTTTGGTTAGCAGGTATTCGAGATAAACCTTTTGCACGTAAAGTGTGGTTCGTTAGGCTAGGCGACAACTACAGGTCTGATTTGCACTGCGGCATCAGGGTCTTGTACGGCGACGATGACAGAGTGCGTGGGGTACGTCATAATAGCGGCGAAGCCGCGAATTTTTGCGAGCACTCTGATGAAGAAAAACGAGCAGGAATTCGAGAAGCGCAAAAAATTTCTGCAGGAGAAAAAACTGTTCCTTACACACGAAAAAACATTAATAGTTATCTTGATATCGTTCATGGAGTAAGAAAAGGTAATCTTCCTAATTCAAAACTTGAAGAACTTATTGAATTCCTAGAAAAATTAAAACAGTAATATTTTAAAACAATAAACTATTTAATTCTCTTTTGTATCATTTCCAAAATGAGAAAAGCTATTTTTTTAGACAGAGATGGAGTTATTAATGAAGATGCAGGTTATGTTGGAAAAATAGAACATTTTAAATTTATTGATAAGGTTTTTGAGGCATTAAAAAAAATTCAAAAACATTATCTGATAATAATCATAACAAATCAATCAGGAATTGGAAGGGGCTATTATACTTACGAAGATTACATAAAGGTAACAAATTATATGTTAGAAGAATTTTCTAAACATGGAATTAAAATAGAGAAAATTTATTACTGTCCTCATGTTCCAGAAGATAATTGTAAATGCAGAAAACCTAGTCCATTTTTTTTATTACAAGCGCAAAAAGAATATGGCATAAATTTATCAACTTCATGGGTTATAGGAGATAAATTATTAGATATAGAAATGGGAAACAAAGCTGGCTGTAAAACATTGTTAATAAATTCTCCTTATGTTTCACATCTCAACATACCAAAATGTAAAAATCTTTATGAGGCTGTGGAGGTTATATTATCTTCTTCTGCATAAAAACATATAAATAATCATTCTTACAAGATTAAAAATGGATAAAACAGAAAATGAGGTTCATAAACCATCTGAAATTAATCAGGATATAGAACAAAGAAAAAGTTTTTTAAAAAAAATCTTTTTGAATTGGGTACAAGATAATTATGATAAAGCATTTCTTTTTGTTTTATTAGCTGCTTTCTTGATTAGAATCTGGATTTTTTCTATAACAAATGAGCAAGCATTGTGGTGGGATGCAGCAGATTACATGGCTACTGCTAAAAGATGGGCAGGTGTTAATGAAAATTTAATTGACATGTGGTATTATAGAAGAGGATTTTTATGGCCTTTACTTGGAGCTGGTTTTTTTATGATAGGTATAGGAGAAATAGGAATGAGGTTATTAGTTGTTCTATTCTCAACAGGGGTTGTTCTTGTAAGTTATTTTTTAATTTCAGAAATGTTTAATAAAAAACTAGCTTTATTAACTTCTATTGGAGTTACATTTTCCTGGATATTTATGTTTTTTACAGGAAGGTTATTAACTGAAATCCCAGCTACATTTTTCCTTCTTACAGCTTTATTATTTTTCTGGAAAGGATTTATGAAAAATCAAGGCACAAAATATTTTATTTTATTTGGAATATTCTCTGCGCTAGCCGTATTAACGAGAATGCAGTACCTTATGTTTTCAGTTCCTCTTTTATTTCTAGTATTAATAAGAGATAAACATAAAGCTTTTTTAAACAAAAAATTGTGGATTGCTATTTTAGCTTTTGTAATAATTTTAATACCACAACTTATCATTCACAATGCTCATTTTGGCAATCCTATTCTTGATTTAACTAATTATTATCTTGGCGTAGAGGGAATTTCAAAAACAGGAGAAGTAGGAGTAAAGTTAGAAAAAACTTCTGATTTGTTTTTATACATTAATAATATTCCTTACATATTAGATGGAAGTTATTTGGATTCGTCTAACAAAGGTTATCAGAATTTATTTGTTCCCTTTTATTTATATCCTGTTTATGTCTTGTTTTTGATAGGAATTTTTATTTTTATATTTAATTTAATTTTAGGATTTGATAAAATCTCTAAAGACGAGGAATTGCAAAAAAAAGTTTTTATTATTTTCTGGATAATTACAATTTTTATTATTCTTGGTTACATGGCTCCTCAACGAGAGCAAAGATACATCATGCAGTCAATTACTTTTTTGTTTGTCATTGTATCTTTTGGTTTATTCTACATTGAATCATTATCAAAAAAACATCTTAATATCAGCAACGAAAAAGCATTTGCTCTAATAATAATTATAATGTTATTAGCAGTTATCCCGAGTTTTATGTTTGGAAAAGCACTTACTCTTTCAAAAAAAACTTCTTATCAAGAAATTAAATGGGCTGGTGAGTGGATTAAAGAAAATTCCTTGCCATCAGATATTATTATTGGTGGTTCATTACCTCAATTAACTTATTACTCTGAACGTTCAGTATATCCCTTTGAACTTGCATATAGAAGAGAAATGAAAAAAACAGGAGAAGAAGAACTTAATAAATTTATCCTAGAAAATAAACCAAAATATTATTCTATATCAATAATTGAAAGAGAAGAGCAATGGGCTTATGAATATCCGCAAAAACATCAAGAATTTATGAAACCAGTAAGAGTATTTGAAATGAATGCTCAACCTGTCTTGGTTATTTATGAATTTGATTATTTAGGTTTAAATACGATAAATAACTCTGTAAACTCAACTGATTAATAATAGTTTTAAAAAAGTTCAAATAAATTTTATGAGAACCATAAAAGTCCAAATTATCGGTCTTTTAATTTAAAACAACTATTTTTTCTTATTTTTCTTTTCCTCTTTTTCAATTTCTTTTATTTTTTCAAAAATAGCTTTATCAACAAATGCCTTTGCACTAGGATAATCAAATCTCTTTTCTCCCTTAATCATCTTCATTATTTTTTCATATAATTCATCATCTATCCTTATAACTGCCATTTTTATTTCTTTTTACTCCATATTTTCCATTTAGGTTTATAAGACTTCTTTCTCAACCCTCTCTTGTTCAATCTCTTAATTTCTCTTTCTAATTTTGCTTCTTTTCTTTCCAATTTTTCCTCTTTCTTTCTTATTATTCTCAAATAAATAAATAAAATGATAACTACTAATATTATTACTGTTATTCCTATGACCACAATATCCTTAAAATGTTCCTCTATAAATCTTCTCTTTAAACTTTTAACTTTAAATTCTGTACTGCTTGAAGTAGTGAAATCTTTATAAGTTACATCAACATTGAAATAATAAGTTCCTGGTTTAATATCTTCAGGGATTATTAATGATCTGACAAAAGAAGCTACTGCTTCAACAGCTAAAGTATCAGAACTCTCTGCCAAAACTTTTTTATCTTCAGTATCATTCTTATCTGTAATATAGTATTTAACAATCACATCAACCTGCCCAATATTATTAATATTAAAAACTTCAATTTGAGCGCTTACCTCTTCACCTGGAAAAACTTTCTTGAACTTTTCGAGAACACTCACTCTAACATCAAATAATGCTTCTTTTCTAATAGCTTCTTCTAACTCTTCTTTTGCAACAATATCGGCCCCTTCTAATTTTTTAAGAGATATATTTGCTTTATTGTTTGATGTAGAT
>JAGVWY010000044.1 GCA_018304055.1 Candidatus Pacearchaeota archaeon | reverse complement strand
GAAACAATCGCTCTACCGACTGAGCTATACAGGCGTACTAAAATAACGAATGAGATATTTTAAAATATTATTACAAAAGGAAAAAGCCTGCGGAGGGATAAAGCAATAACTGAAAAGGCCCTACAAATTTTATGTAAGTTAATTATTAAAAGGAATCTCACAAAAAAATCCTTCTTCTTTTATTTCAAATTCTTCTTCATTCAATTGAAATGCAGCATTATCAATTAATTTTTTAGTTGGAACGCCTTTATCAACTACCATTTTATATCCACAATTATATCTCTCTTCTCCATAAACATTACTTAATACTCCAACTTTATTTCCCCGACATATGTACATACGATATGAATTTTCTAATGCGTATTCCTTGAATAAAGTTATATTATATCTTTCTAAATAAGTTCCAGAATGGTTTAAAGGATAAGTTGTTGTTTGAGAAAATGAACATAAATCATAAGAAATAATCGAAACACTAATAACACCAAATGTAAAAATAATGCTTAATAAAAATAAAATAACCTTATATTTCATGTTTATTTTATAACTCCCTTAAGATGTGGCATTTGTTTTTCTATGAACTCTATTGTCTCTCCTTTATGTTGTGTATTTAATGATAGAGCTGTAAACTTTGGTTTATTATGAATGATCACCCACTCCGCTTTAGATAATTCTTTGATACATTTATCTAAATTCTGAAATCTTTTGCTTTTGAAATGCTCAAATCTATCATAACACGCTCCCCAATTATCTTTTCGTATTAACTTGAACATTATTTGAGCTTTTTCTAAATCTAAATTCATAAAAAATGTAATTCAAAATATTATTTAAATGTTTTCATAGATGAAACTTTATTTATAGAATAGAAACATTTATAAAATAGTAGTAATACTACTACTTAATAGAAAACTAAGGAAACTAACAGGTCTAACAAAACTAACAATATTAAAACGTTAATATGAAAATTAAAGAAAATAAATCTATCTTTTTGGAATGTTTTGGAGATACCCCACAACTTAGAGTTATAGACTTTCTAATAGACAATCATTTCTTTGATTATCCTATAACAGCAATAGCTAAAGAAAGTAATGTTAGTTACAACTCTTTAAAAACTTTTTTTGATGAATTTATTAAGAATGGAATTGTTATCAATACAAGAAAAGTTGGAAAGTCTGATTATTATCAATTGAATCTTAAAAATCCTTTTGTATCTAATCTGATTAAGCTTGATTGGAGTTTAATAAAGAATAAAACTCTTTCTAAAGAGCAAATATTAACTAACTAATAAACTCCCTCAACAAGTGCGTAAAAAGATGTAACAGTTAGCCTTTTTTATTCTTTCTTAAATAATATTCAAATTTCAGCTTCTCAACATTAAGGTCTCTTACATCTACAACTAACACTCTCTCTACCACCTCTCGAAGTTCTATATCTTAAATCACAACTCCATCCTAAATCTTCAATATGTTCTAATCTGTTATCTTCTGCATAACCACAGACTATATTTTTTCTGTCTGATGAGCTTAGGTATTTGAAGTAGTTAGGAAGAGTGCCATTTTTTATGGGAGTAGAATTATTTTCAAGCAATTCAATTCTATCATCGTGATCGTCGGTTTTAGTAACAAGTCCAGTTATAGATAATAGAAGATTGTTGATTGTGTAGGCGATCGAGGTTTTCCATGTGTCTATTGACTGACGCCAATCATAAAGTGAATTGATGTTTGATTCATCAAGTGTAACATTATAAATTAAGTCGTTTAATCCTCTTGTTAAATTAAAAACTTTAGCACTGTTATCATCAATTATTATACCATCTATATGCATATAAGTTTGATTATTGAGAACATCAAACAAATAAATCATTTGTCCGATGAATGTAGAAGGATTATCTGGATCACCCGAATGGAGAACAACATTAAATTCTGTTTCACTATAATTTGGGCTTTGATAAACTATGCTCCTACCGTAATAAGTTGAATAAGAATAATAATGATCATTATCATGTTCTAACGTTATTTGAAAAACTCTTGGGATATCCTCATCAAATAATAAGATAGAGGTTTCGACACTTAATTTTTTTCCATTTTCAAGTTCTTCTACAGTATTTATATTTGTAATCCTATCAATATGTGAAGTATATTTATTAATGTCGATAATAGCAAATATATTTTCATAAGCACTAACTGCTTCAATAAATAACACTAAAAACAAAACGGATACTACCAACACAACCTCTTTTCTCATAGCACCATTACATTCATTAGTTTATTTAAAACTATCTAACTACTCTTTTCTGATTAAACAAAATACAGAAAGCAACAGTATACTTATCTTTTGAATATTATACATAAATTTTCACATATTTTACACAAATATTTTAATAGACTCATTATATATTAAAAATATGAAACTATCAATAAAAGAATTCAAAAAAATGATAAAAGATATGTATAGAGGGTATCCAAACTATAAGTATATGGGATTTATTGAGGAGGTCTTCGGTAGTAAAATTCTAGATATATTGGAAGCGGATGGGATTATTGTTCGTGTTGGAGAAATTGAGTCTACTGAAATTGAACGAAAAAAGGAACACGAAGGAATAAAAATTGGTTCATCTGCATATAGATTGGGTGCAAGAGGAATAGAATTGGTTTCTCAATGGAATGTTGAAAAATTAACACGGTGGATAACTGCTCTAACAATAGGTTTATTATTTATAGGTACAGTCCAAATAATTCTATTGTTCTTCTTATCTCCACAACTCATTAAACTTATTCTGTAAATCTGTGAGAGTTATGAGTGTAAATGGTTGTTGTATCAATCTTACTATGTCCTAACAACTGCTGAATTTCTCTTAAATTCATTTTCTGATTTATAATAGAATGTATATTCAGAATGTCTTAATATATGGAAATTTTAATGCCGCTTATTGCTCTATTTCTATTTTGTATGTTTTATAATCTCATAAAATTCTTTCAATGCTTTTTCTTCTTTACTAACCATAAAATAGTATTAACTTATAAAAAAGAAGTAAGTATATAGTTCGTCTATAATTTAATATAGCTGATTTTTGCGAGGCAAAAATCAGAAATTAATTGAAATTTAAGTCGCCTTACGGACAGACTCAAATTTCTAAATTTTTCATTAGTGCACAAAATTAAAAGTTTGGGTAGGCAAGCAAGGAGTTTTGTTCTTCAAGAAATTCAATAGCTCATTATAAGGGTATTTTCCATTGTGTCTCCAAGTCTGTCTATGAGTTTCAATGATTGCATAATGTTTTGCACCTTCTCTTGTCCTATGACCTCCAAGCATTTTTCTCCAACCAATCGAGCCTCTTATTTTTCTTTCGCAAAGGTTATTATCCAAACTTATTCCTTCAATTTCAATTGCAGTAAGCCAATGATTTCTATACGCCTTCAATCTATTATCGACGATACTTTGTGCCTCTTTGCACCAATGTCGGTAATTTGTTATTTCATTTAATTTCTTTTCAAATTCTTTTTTCTTTTCAATTCGCAAATCTTTCGAAGGATTTTCTTTCAGAAAATCCGTCATTTCCTTATGAAGACTCTTTAATTGTTCATAGAATTTTACAATATTTTTCCTTGGATATTTTTCTGATTCAAATTTTGCTTTTCTCAAAAGATGTGCCCAACATTTCTGATACCATTCTGCAAAATTATCATAAACTTTGTAACAATCACTAATAATTCCTCCATGGTAATCTTCTCCAAATATCTCAATCAAAACTTTTCTTGCTCTGGAATTCTGTATTTTTATGAACACAAACTTTGCTGTAACAAACATCCATAGATACCAAAGCACTCCATTCACGGGCCAAGAAGTCTCGTCGCTATGGGCATAATTTTCATTTTTGAGCTGGTTTTCTATCTCGTCGTAAGATAGCTCAAGTTTTTCAGCGATTCCTGAAATACAGTCATTAATTGCTTTGGGAGTAAAGTTTATTTTTCCGTTAGTAACATTATCAAAGAACTTTGATATATTTGCATAAGAGCCAGAGAAGTTAAATTTCAATTCAGTAAACAATGTTTGAAGATTGTATCCGATCATTCCTCTTTGAGGAATATCTGGATGTTTCCCAATGCAAAACTCTCCGCAATCACAAGGATAAAATTCTTCCTCAACTTCAATAACAACAGCTTTCAATATAGCATCATAAACATATCTTAATCTTGTATCAATATTTTTTCTTAAAATTATTTTTCCACATCTGTGGCATCTTTTATCAAGTTTTGCTTTTATTATCCTATCAACATTTTTAGGATCTTTCTTGTTTCCTCCGTTTCCTCCTAGGGGTTTACCGCGAGGTTTTAGCAATTTTGAAGAAGGAGTATTTTCATTTAAAAATTGCCTAAGTAATGCTTGAGTTTTCTTTAATTCATTTAGAAGTTCATAATATTTTTTCTGCCACTCAGATGCCTGCTTCTCCTTGTATTCCAATTGTTCTCTTAATCTTTTATTTTCATCAAAAACATTAGTTCTTATGTGATCCATCTTCTAAAATTACAACATACACCTCTTTCCCAAGATATATTTTAGGGCAATCAATCTTTGCCCCAGTACCATATACATTTACAATTTTTTTAAAGAAACCAGCTATATTCTTAATTTTTAACTCTTTTTGTGGTTTTACAGGTATTTTCTTCATACATATTAAATATGTATTAAGTATATAAACTTTTTGGTTTTATCGTCTATACTATATACTTACACGTTTAAATATTATTCATAATGTAATTTTCTAGTGGTTACAAATAGAAAAATATTTAAACGTTTATTTTTTATAAATAATATGGATTATGAACAATTTTTTTCAAGAAAGGCAGAAGTTGTTGCGAGAGATTTACTTGGAAGAGCATTAGTAAGAAAAACAGATAAAGGAATTACAACTGGAAGGATATTAGAAACAGCAGCGTATGAATATGGAAGTGAAACTCCTTCAAGAACAGGAATGAAGTATTCTCCTGGAAAAATATTTTTAATGCCATATAGAAGTTTTAGAATGTTGAACATAGCAACAGATAAAGAAGGAAAACCTTCATGTGTTGAAATACGAACATTGGGTTTGCATAATAAAATTATAAGAGGGTCTGCAAGAATTGCGAATCATTTAGGAATTGGAAAAAATCTTGATGGCATTTTATTAGGAGATGAATTAGAGATTACAGGAGAAAGCGTAAAAAGAACAGAAATTAAAGTGTATAAAGGTGGTTCAGATAATTGTATAGGCATTTATTCTTTAGAGTAATTTCTGGAGGTTTTTATGGTTAAAAAGACTAAAAAAATGTTGGAGCTTGAAGAAAGACTTGGTGAATCAATTGAAGTATTTTTGAGGAGGGAGTATTGTGAAAGGCATAGAAATACTGTTGAATTGGCTGAAGAGATTGGAGTTGGTTCTACGACTATTAATAATTGGATGAGAGGATGTGATATAGAAATAAGAACAGTATCTGAAGCAAAATCACCTCAGGGATTTAAAAAACCAACAAAAGAAGAACTACATAAAATGTATTGGGAAAAAAAGATGTCAACATATGAAATAGCTGAGAAAATTGGGGTTAGTATAACACCCATATTAAGATTGATGAGAGATTATGAAATACCTTTAAGAAATTCAATAAGAATATCTTCTCCACAACAATTCACATCATTCCTCCAAGAAAATCCAGATGCAGCGAGTTTAGCTGCAGCTGCTGCAGTTTTGCCAGGGCAGGAATATGACCTTGAAAAAATAATTTATGAATTGCATCAAGAAAGATTTAAAGATCAACAGCAAGTTCATGAATTATTAGAAGCAAATAGAGAAGAAGTTTTGAAATTGGCGAGAGAAGGTTATACTAATCTTGGTAAGTATATTGGTGAGTTTAATTTAGATAGTAGAGGAATTATTCCTGTTCTAATTGCTGGAACTCTTGAGAGCATTCCATGGGATAGATTAGCTCCAACACAACAAGAAGTTTTTTTTAAAATGTTAACCTCTTACTATAGCCCTGATTTTAATCGAGATAGTAATTCTGTTTTTGCTGATTTAGAAGAGAAAATTGCACAGTATAATGGGCAGGATAAAGGATTGTTTCAAAGAGTCAAGGAATATTATAGAGAAGTTTTAAATGTACTTGTAGAACTTTCTTAGTATTCTACTCAATAACTCTTTCCAACTCCATCATCCTTTCCTTAACATTATCTGCATTTTTTAATTGAGTGTAAATTCTTCTATTTGTGAATCTTTGCTTGCTTTTACCAACCGACCTTATTACGCATAGTTGCCTGTTTAGAATCAAAATTTCAGTATTCACAATCCTTATAAACTCTTGGTTATATTATTTATCATGGAGTTTCAGATTATTAATAAAGAAATATTGGAAAGATTAAAGAGAATAGAGATAGACCTAGATATGATAAAGGAAAGTTTGATAGATTCTGATATAACCTTGACTAAAGAAGAAGAGGATGATTTAGATAAAGCGTTTGAAGAATATGAAAGAGGAGAAACTGTTTCTCTTGAAGAAATAGAAAAAACAAGAGAGAAAAATGCTCAATCTAAAGTTTAGCAAGAAAGCTGCAAAATTTTTAGAAAACTGTTCTGATGATCTATATAATACGATAACGAATAAAAATTTATTAATTGCAGATATAGGAGAAAGAGATAAAATCTATGATTATAGTCAACGACTTTAATATTTCCCCAGTTTGTCGTTGACTATTTAGGGAAAGGTTTATGTCTTTCACTATAGCTAATAATTCTTTTTAATTCATTTATCCTTTCTTTAACATCATCTGCATTCTGTAAATAACTTCCAACAACAAATTTATTTGCTCCTGTATGAAATACTTTTCTTATAGTTTTCTCATTTATACTACCATCAACTTCTATATTTAATTTAGGGTATCTTTTTCTAGCTTGTTTTATTTTTTTTATCATTAAAGGTAAAAATGAAGATCCATATCTTCCTGGATAAACAGTCATAATTAATAGTGTATCAATTTCCCTTATGGGAATATTTTTTAATTTTGTGAGAGGGATTCCTGGATTTACAGCTAGGCCTATTTTTCTTTTACATTTTTTTATTAATTCTATAATCTTTTTGATATCCCTTGATTCATAATGCACTATAATAAGATCAACTTTTTTATAGTGTTTTTTAATCCAATTTGTGGGATTTTTCATCATAAGATGAGCTTCATAATTAACTATTTTAAATCTGAATGGTAATGCAAAATCAAACATGAGAGATTTATTTCTCACAAATTTTCCATCCATGACATCTAAATGAATTATTTTCGAGAATTTTACTTTTTTTAATCTTTGATTAAGCTCTTTTTGATTTCTCGCTATAATTGAAGGAATTATAAATGACCTCATTGTTCACCGATGATATTCTCAAATTTTTCATTGTTATTATTCTCGCTTATTTCTTCATCTTGAATCTTTTCATTTTCATCAAAAGAATCTATCATTTCATCTTTATCTCCATGTAGCTTATATAAAGATGATGCTAAATCAATAATATATTTTCCCTCGCTTAATTTGTAAATAACTGGTTTTTTCTTGTAAAATAAATTGACAATATCAATTTCAAATTTTCCTGGACTAATAACTCGTATAGATTCTAAATCTAAAATAACTGGTTTGTCAGGCTCTTCAGTCAAGCCAGTTAATTCTCTTATATCTTTCTCAATTTTCTGTACGTCTGCTTTTTCTAATTCAACTATCATGGCCTTGGCCTCATTTTTTAATTCTTCGTATTTTTCCTGTCTTATATAATAAAAAAATCTTCCGCCACAAGAACATCCCTTAAGCAGTTCTTCTGAAGCATCAGGAAATACCTTTGAACAATATGTACATTGATGTGGCATTCTCTTTTTCCCCAATTTTCATAATGATTTAGTATTAATAAACATTTATACAATGGTGTTGGTAAACTTTTGCATTTTATGTATAAAATACTGCAAAAGTTTCCGAACTGAACTTTTGTTGAATCCCCTTATAAAACACCAAAGTCCCTCAAGTAAAACGCAAAAGTTCAGTATTAATAAAATTTATATATTAATTCATATTATGTTACTGAAAGATAATAGGAATGAAAAAAATAATTATTATTAGTGTAATAGCACTAATGGTTTTAGGAGCTATTTTAATATTAATTGTAAATTATAATAACTTTAGTAAAATAAATGACTTTGAATCCTGCGTTAAATCTGGTTATCCTATTATGGAATCTTATCCAAGACAATGTAAAACTCCTGATGGAAAAACATTTGTTGAAGAGATTAAAATTGATGATCAGAACAAAAGTCTAAATAAGATATATATTAGTAGAAATCCAGAACAATGTAAAGTAATAAAGTTTCTTTGTGAACAGGGAAGAATGCCGTTTTTTGATGATTCTGGTTGTGGCTGTGAATTATCTATAAATCAAACAACTAATAAAACATTAAAAGAAAATTATTGTCCTCCTGAATCACGAAAAGGAGATGTATGTATTGAACTTTATCAACCAGTATGTGGATGGTTTGACCCTGAAAAAATACAATGTATAAAATATCCATGCGCAGAAACTTTTTCTAATAGTTGTTTTGCATGCATGAATGAAGAGATTCTTTATTGGACAGATGGCGAGTGCACTACATAAGAAATTGTGATAACTAAATGATAGTAACAAAATAGAAAGATTTATAAATTCTCAATTCTTAATGAAAACATGGTATCACTTAATTATTGGCATGATAAAGGATGGAATGATGAATGGAACAATCCTCGTCCAAGAGAAAAAGAAAGAGAAAAGTTAGAGCGATTGCTGCAAGAAATAAATAAAGAACCAGAAAGTGAAAAAATAAAAAGAGAATATATGGAATCAGCTGATAATACGGAAGAAGTGCAGGATATTTTTGATGTACCTCATTTATCTGATACTGAAAGAGCTAAATTAGCATATGAATTATTAGAAAGAATATGTATAGGAGAAATATTACGTAATGAAGGTGATAAGGAAGAGCAATTAAAACATTATCGAAGACTAGAAATGGTTTATGATGTTTCAGAAAAATTAGAAATTGATCCAGCAAGCTTATTTGCAAAACAATTGGTATATTCTCTTAGAAAAAAACAAGAAGAATGAATATCAAAAATCTCTTTTTATAGTCAATGACATTTTAAATTGAGCATTTATGTCTTGACTATCGAGGGAAAAACATAGTAATCTGCTCAATTATTTATGTTTTTCACTATATTTTGGGAAATCCAACGAAAATTTCTTAATATATATTTTCGTGGCAAAGAAAGCATAGCTTTCTCTGGTTTTGGGACAGGAATTAAATTAAAAAATGAAATTCCCGTATTAATAAATTTGTCAAGATGCTTATGTTAAGATTACCGCATCATTACCTCTAATTTTGTAGGATCTTTTTTCATTTCTTTAACTATTGAAGCAGGGCCGATTATAGTAATAGCATTTTGCTGCCCAGATATCATCTTAGCTAAACCAAATCTCAACTTATCAAACATTGTTCCCTCATTATCGCTTGATATAACAGAGAGTTCAACTCCTTTAAAACCTTTAATATTTCCTATCATAATCATGGTATCTTCTATTAATCTTGATTCTTCTTCTGGCTTAAGTCTTCCTTGTAAAACCACGACTTTATTGTCTAATATTATCTTCAATAATTTTTTTATTCTATCAACAGTTTCTAATTTTGCTATTTCAGAATAAGGAATAAAATGCAATGTTATACCTCTAAATTTTTTTGCCATCTTTTTATATATTTCGTAACATATATATTTAAACTTTGTTTATTAGTTTATAATTCAGACTTTTAATTTATCTTTAATTAGATTGGTATCCTGTTTTATTCTATCGAAAGATTTTTCAATAGATCTCTCAAATCTAGGAAAAGTATTAATAATAAAATTATCAAATGCACCGAATTTATAATACAAGTGAACTATTAATTCAATAATAACAAAAATAATTCTTATTAAAGTATCTATATAATCTATCTTTTTTTTCATTTTGGAGTTCCTGTTATTAATATTTTGATTACTATAAAAAATGCTATTAAAAAAAGTAGCAACAAAATCAAAAACCACCAATTTATTCTACTATCCATTTTATTATCTATTTATTATTTAAACTTTATTTTTATCTCGCTTTTTTTGCTAACTTAAATACAGACTCATAAAACTCATCCATATTTTTCCCAAATTTAGCGCTAATTCCTATAACATCGAAATCAGGAAAAGCTGCTTCTATCCTCTTAATATCTGCTTTTCGCAAATCAATTTTATTCGCAATAATTAAAACAGGTATTTTCCTCGCAACTAAATTGCCAACAATAGTTAAGTTAACTTGAGAATAAGGATTTTCTGTTGCATCTAAAACAATGATAACTGCATCCATATCATCTAGCCATTTAATAGCTTCGACAATTCCCTGAGTAGCTTCTTTAGCTCTTTTTTGAGCCTGTTTTTTGTTCATTTTTAATTTAACAAAATCTTCATAATCTATTTTTGTTGCAATTCCAGGAGTGTCTATTAATTTAAATTTCAGGGTTTTTTCTTTGTATTTTATTTCAACTTCTTCTTTAAATTGAACATGTCTGGTTTCATGTGGAATATTACTCACTGTCCCAATTTCTTCTCCTGTCCAATCCTTACAAATTCTATTCGCTAAACTTGTTTTTCCTGCATTTGGCGGCCCATAAAAACCTAGTTTTATCTCTCGTTGTTTCTGAAAAAAAAGACTAAACATCCTCTTTGTAAAATCCCTCAATATCCGGATAGCCATGTTAAAAATTATTCAACTCTCTTTATTAATATTTCTATAACTAAACTTCGGGTTTTACGTGAGGGACTTTGGTGTTTTATAAGGGGATTCAACAAAATCTTCAACTTGTAAAAGTTGAATGAGACAGAAAACTTCAACTTTTTTAAAGTTGGGGTATCAGAAATTTTAATTTATGAGTTTTTAATTTCTGTAGTTTAGTTCGGAAACTTTTGCAGTATTTTATACATAAAATGCAAAAGTTTTCTATAAAAACGAACTATCTAATAGCCAATGATAAACTTTTCTTTATCTCCTCAATAGATTATTTCTTGATAGATTAGTTATCTCCTTTCTTTTTTCCAACTCTTTCTCAACTTTTCTTTTCTCAAATATTTTAAAAATAGGAATTTCCCACATTCCAGTTCTCCATCCCTGAAGTTTATTCCATGCATAAGTCATTTGTTCATTTGTCCAGCTATGTTGTTTCAATCTCTTAAATATTTCTTCCCTGCTCATATTAAGGCCCTTTGCATTGCTCATAAAAGCTACTAAATTAAATAACTGATTTTTATCTTTAAACAAATAAGATTCGTAACGTCTTTTGTACCATTCCTGCAAAAATATATAGCATGCAAAACCAAATAGGAGCAACAAAAACAAATAGATAATAGTTCTCCCCCACGGCTTACAATCTGCTCTACAATTCTTATAATTCTCTCCTTCTTCACATCTATTGTTATTATTGCAGGCACTTGTAACTGTTGTAATCTCTAGTTCATCAAATAGAGGAGAAACATAAATTGGTAAGTTATCAAGACTTATTTTATCTGGATGAATAAAAGAGATTTGTTGCGACGTGTCAAAAGAAGACAAAGTTATTCCATAACCTTGGGATAAATCATCTATATCATAAGATTCATCAAATATAATATCACTAGGATTTCCTTTTACAACAATATAAAATTTCTCAATTTCTTTTTTAGGAGTAAAAGTTAGGCTAACTTCAGAAAAAAACGTTTCATCTTTATCATCATAATTAAGCGCGTATGTCTTTGATGAAAAGGATATATCAAGATTCTCATTTAACCATTGTTGTATGTATTCATAATAACTTTCTTTATCATTCTCTACCTCTCCTGCTCCCAACCTTTCAAAATCCAGGGCATTTAAATCGCTTTTTTGGATAAAAGGAAATGGATTAATAGTATAAACCTTTCTCATGTCTTGTGGAACTTTTAATGAAACAAGTTCGCTCATTAATTTGGAAAGAGATTCTTCCTCATTCCTAAATGTTTGCTTATACTTATTTTCTATTCTATTAACAGAAGATTTAAGATCCTCTATTTTGCTTTTTTCAAGAGCATAGCCCTGCATCCAAGCAGGAAGACCGTTAATTCCAGCCTCTAGTTTCAATAAATTAGATTTGTATTCAGAAAGTGTTTTATTCAAAGCGTCGTAGGGGGCAATAACCTTAACCATAAAGGTTTTGGAAGAATTTCCAGATGGACTAGATAAGGTTACTTTTACAGTATAATCTCCAAGTTTAGTGTAAGTATATTTCATTTTATTCTCTGAAGAAGTTAAAACTGAATTGTTGTCTCCGAAATCCCAAGTTAATGTATAACTCTCATTCACCTTCACTCCTTCAATTAGAATGACGAATGTTGTCTGAACAAGCAAAGGGACTTCTGTTGGATAAAGTCCAGATATTAGTGGAGTATCACTAACACTAATATTTTCTTTTATTGTCTTGTCTCCAATTACAATAGTTAGCTTTTCATTTCCAATTTTTGAGGGAGTTCTATAAGGGGTTTTACTTACGTCTAAAGTAATAAAATCAGAACTGACTAAAGCTGGAGAAACATTAAGAACATAAAATTCTTTTATAGGATTTTTTTCTAGGCCTTCTGAATTGTATCTTAATCTCAAGCCGGAAATAGATAAAGTTTGAGGAGTTCCAGAATAAAATTTTATTGGAATAATACATTCAGGATTGCAGTTATTGTTGTATTTTTCATCAAGATAATGGTTAATAAAAGAAAGCAAGTCTCCTTCAAGAATGTTTTGATTAAAGTTAAAATTTCCAATAGCACTATATTTCAAGGGCCTAGCAAAAATATCAAAATCGTGTTTGAAAATATTTCCATTCTCTTCGGTAAAACCGCAGCTAGCATTATTTTCATAATCAATAGTATAGCTATTTGTATTTGAATTATCTGCATATATGCAAACAGTTGCATTAATCATATTATTATCTATTGAAACTGAACATCCTTTTTCACCACTTTCTTTTATAGTAAAACTGCAGGATTCTTGTAAGCTTCCAGCCTCAAAAGTCATATGAAATATAGCATCGCCGTTACCGTATAGATTTGCTCCAATAAAATGTCCAGAAGATTTAACAAGTGGTATCTCATTACATAAAGGATTAGTTCCAACATTTATGTTTCCTTCAATTTTTTCAAATTCAAAGCAACCATATGAATCTGGAGAAAAACAGGTTTCACTCGTAACCTCTTTTGAAATCCATTCAAGAGAATTATCGTCTAAAACATCTATTATTAGAGGAGAGATGCAGGAATTACTGGCATCAGTAGAAACATTAAAAGATAGCTCAATGATATTAGATATATTCCCTATTAATTTTATTCCAATTGTGGAAGATTTTAATAATGGCAAGTTAAGAGAATTTTCGCTAAAACTTTGAGAATAAGTGTAATGAGTGGAACAGTCAGCAGGAAAACAAGAGCATTTAGTGGATTCAGAACAAATTAAACTATTATTTTTTAAAAAATCAGATAAAGTTATAGTATAATTAGATAGTAAGATTTCAGTGTTTAAAGGCATGTTATCTAAGCTAACATTGATCCAACCTTTCAAAGGAACATACCTAGCGTAAGTTTTATCTATTGAATATGAGATATTTCCAAGAGTAACTCCTGCAAGAATAATAGCCATATTTCCAAATAAAAATATCATTATAAAAAATAAAATAACCCTTTTTTTTCTCAACAAACTCATTTTTTTCTTGAACTATTTTTTTGTATAAGAAGATAGTAAAAAAATAAAATGATAAGTAAGGCAATAAGTTGATACATACCAAAAAAACCTAATTTAACGACGCGAGAACAAGGTATTTGTATAACTTGATCTTGGCAATTAAGGCCCTCTATTAAGTTATCATCTATGTCTCCTGTATAGGTTATATCTACTTTTAAAACTTTATGAGTAACACCTGGACCACATTCTGTAACTGTTTCTATGTTTCCTACAATGCACTCTCCGCTAAGAGGCTCTTCTCCAGCACTATTGCATTCAGCTTTAATTTCATTTACTGTCGTCGTATCAGAATCATATTTAAGATGCCATTTGCCTATAATATTTCCACTTGCATCTCGTTTCTCGTAGATTCTTGTTGCATTTGGATTACAACTATTGCTGCTAGAATCCCAACTGCAACGACAGGGAATTTTTTCAACGCAGAAATCTCCGAAAGGCTGGTCAGATATTCTACAATCAGCAATACCTATTAAATTATCTCTTGCTATTCCACTATGTCCATTATCTGCATCGCAATCAGATTGACTTGTAAAATCCCAACAATCATCTTTCTCACTAGAAACACATGTATCAGTACTTACATCACAACTAAATCCTACTGAACAGCATTCCTGTCTTGGTTCCCATGTAAAACCATCAACACCATCAACTTCAAAACAATTGTTGCTGCTATCTAACAATGAAGTATCAGGATATTTCCAATAGTTTCCATTACTAAATCCAGGATATTTGTAATTATCATCTAAAACAAAGCATGCTGGTTTATTATCTTCAAAATGAGTGTTAAAAATAGTAGTTATGCTTGAGCTTGGATTGATGCTTATATTTAAAGTTGTTAAATAAAGTCCAGGAATAGCAAAAGTTTTTTTGAAAAGTTCATCGCATGTTTTATCATCTGATACCTCTCCAACATCACTCTTACAGGTTTCTTCAAAACTTTGAGGACCTTCAAATTTCCATTCAAATTTTAATGGGACATAATTTGCAGAAGATATATCACTTGGAGCATTACCAACAGCTATTTGACAACTTGGATAATTAGTATCTGGTGGCGGGCATCCTTTTGTTGTTGGAGGACATAAACCAGCTAAACAACTAATAGTTCTTCCACTAGTCATAACTTCTTCAATAGCATAACTACTTGTTGCATCAAAATTCACATTCCTAGTGCTAAAAAAAGTTCCACGAACAGGCTCATCAATGTAGGAGAATACATATTTAGTTTCAGTTGAATCAATAATAAGAATAGATGTAAAATTATCTGTAGTGTTTCCTCTAGCGTCCCACACTCTAGCATAAATTACTTTTTGTCCAGTAGTTGGATAAGCATATTGAAATTGAATTGTTCCTTGAGATGTTCCAGTTCTTTTTTCTGACGACTCTCCTAAGTTAATATCATATGTAAAAGCCTGGTCATCTTCATCTTCTATAATAAAAGAAAAATCTAATTGTTCATTTAAAAAATAAATTTGTTTATTTTCAGGATTGATAATTTTTATTTTAGGAGGGTCATTAGATTCTTGAGAACTAACTGTAAGTTTACCATAAGGATTATCACTTCCGTCACTTAAATAACGAGAATCTCTTTTTTTATTGCCGGTTCTTGCCTCAAAATAATAAACACCATCTGAAAAATCACCATCTTGTTTTTCTCCTGCTCTCCATATATAAAACCCTTTTGTTTTCCCTTCATTTACTTTTGTATCAAACCACCATTTTACTTCTTTATAAATTTCATAGTCAATATTTTTTCCTGTTAAAAAATCTCCTCCAACCATTAATTTAACACTGTCTTTTAAATCAGCAGTATTTATTGGCTGATCAATCATATTCGCCCAAAAAGCTTCGTTTATGTAAGCAGGAGGATTGGTTTCATCATTCCAACTTGGGTCAGAACATTCAGGATCACCAATATTTCCAAAAGAAAATTCATTGCTAACTTCAACGCTGTTTAAAACTCTATTCCATATTTTTACTTCATCTATAGCTCCTTTATAACTAAAGCTAGTTCCTCCTCCATCTCTGTCTCCAAAAGTAAGTTCATCATTGTTTAAAATAGAACTTGTAAGCGTGTCTTTAACAGGAGTAAGAGATAATAAGATGCCATCTTCATAAATTTTTACTCCACTAGCTAATGAACTACCATCATATGTAATAACATAATGATGATAATTACCATCATTTAATTTAGTAATTGTAGGAGTAGCTACTTCAATTCTATTAGATAGTCCATTTACAGATATAATCTGTACATTAATTTTACCAGCAGTATTCAAACCGCCTCCTTCATAATTGATGACAAAATCCCAGCCAGTGAAAGGAGAGGCATCACGCATTTTTGAAATAGGAACCTGAACAGATGTATCAGTTGTATCTGGCTTTAACCATAAAGCAACTGAAAACTTATCAGTTCTTTCAAAATCAAAACCAGCTTCATTAGTAATAGTAATGTAATCATCAACTCCATCAAAAGAATATGCATTATCATATTTTCCTGTTGTTAAAGTTGCTCCGCTCACAACTCCATTATTGCTATTTCCACTAGTATCTCTAGCATCTTCTTTAAATGAATAGTTGGCAACTTTAGGTGTAGAATAATCAGTTAATTTATCTCCATCATTGTCTATTCCATCAGAGCATTGAGGATTATCTTCTTCAACAGGGTCATCTGGGTTTGAACATCCTGGATCAGCGGGATAATCAATTAAACCATCTCCATCATCGTCTATTCCATTAGAGCATGGTGGTTTATCTTCTTCAGAATTGTCTAATGGAGAAGTACATTCAGGATCATGCTTTTTTTCTGAATCATCATTTGGAGAAGCACACTCTTTATCACAGGTTAAACTGTTAGAGCCATCAGTTAAACAAAAATCAATTTCTCCATCTTTATCATTATCCCAACCATCACTGCATTCAGGCAGTTTATTTTCGCAGGTTATAGAACTTAGCCATTCTTTTCCAGAAGTAGAAATTGCCCATATCCATTGAAAATCATTAACGCCGTTTCTATATTCATAATAGTATAACTTATAGCTTTTAGCAATACAAAGATTACTTAATTGAGGTGAAGAACAACTACTTGATTTTGCTGTATCATAGCCAAAAATTTCGCACACTTTATTAAGAGTTTGTGTATCATCTATTCCAATACCTGATTTTCTTGCAATAGTTACTTTACTTGCAGGAGCTTCCAAATTATATCCTAATCCTTTATTGAGATTTTCATTATAAACTAACTGATATAATGTTTCTGGGTCTCCGTTTCCAAATGTTTTTGAATTTGTGTTTGTTGTTAACTCAAATAACGCATCTATAAATCCATCGCCATCATCATCAATACCATTATTGCATTCAACTGTTTGTGCTGACACATAAAATAGAGAAAGGAATGTTAAAGCTAATACTAATACAAATAATCCTCTTTTTTTCATTTTAATATTAAAGTCTAAGAGTTTATAAATATAACGTGAGAATTAGATTTATAAGCAATGTACTTGGAATTTACCTTCACTTTTTTCTCTTTTTCTTATTTTTTTTAGTTTTATGCGCTAATTGGCTAACTCCAGAAACAATATTCCTGCTTTTTTGTTTTAATAATTCTGATAAAGCAAAGAATGCAAGAATAGAGCCAAAAATTGCAGAAAAAATAAGAGCATTCTCTTTTAAGCGGGTTAAAATAGGTACGTATCTAGCATTTTCTACTTTGTTTTTCTGATATTCATATTCTTCTTGAGCAAGTTTAAAATTTATTTCTGCTTGATTAACATCTTTCCGCAAAATATCTACCTCGATAGCTCTAATATTTTTTTTGAGTTCATTTAAATTGACATCGATAACATCATAACCTTCTTCTTTCTTCTCAAAAATTTCTATTTCAAGATCTGTATAGTTTTTCTTTAACTCTTCTAAGTACCTGCTTAAATTATCAAGCCTCTCTAAATTTAATTCTTCTTCGGTTTTCTCTATTCCTTCATTCACGTCAATAACATTAATTCCCTGATAAAAAACTTCTTTGTCTATTTTTATAGTTAAATTTATTACTCCACTTTCTCTTACGTTTCCATTCACAAAGATATAATCTTTTCCAAAAGGTTCTAAACTATCTATTGGAACTACATCATAAGTTGAGAATCCCTTTCCACTCACAATGGCAAATACATTTTCTAAAGTTTCATCTAAATTATTCTTAATCTGGATATTGAATTGCACATCTCCAAGCTTAACTTCTTTAGGAAAAAATTTTGTTATTTCAATATCTCTCATAATTGATAAATTTGATAAATTAACAAATTCTGTTGTAGAATTAACTGAAATATTTTGAGAGGTATTCTGGAAAGTATCTTGAGCAAAAACTAATGGTATTAACAAACATAAAATAAATATATATTTCATCTTTCTCTCCATGATAGAAGTCTTAAAATTCTGGCTTCATCATTAGGATAAAAATTATAAACAGCACTGATAATTGTTTCACTGACGTAAATATTACCAATATCATTAGGAATACCTTTATTACTAAAAGTCCCAATTCTGCAGATATTTGTTACAAAATCTAAATTTCTAGGAAGATTTTGTCTTATAAATCGTATATAATCATTATTAGCATTACTATCAACAAGGACGCAATTCTCGTTAGGAGGAATTGGATTATTTAAAACTTCATTACGATAAGTTTCGTTGTTTGATATAACATTTAAAATATTTCTTTGTAAATTGTATATAGGCTCTGTGTTTATCTCCCCTCTGCCTTCTGAAGAAATGATAAGAATCGCAGTCGCGACTATCATAATAGCTATAAATGCTTCAATGATTCTTATCCACGCTTTTTTAGTTTTTACCATTTTTAACTAATATTTTTAACTAATCCTTAACAAATACTTAAATTTTAACTAGGAGTTACTGTTGAATATTGATAGATAGTTTTATCATAATATCCTAGTACGTACATTTTCGTGCCATCTGGTTTAAAAGCGAAAGCTACAGGATAAGAAGTCTGTGCTTTAGCACTAAAACTTACAAAATCGTCTTGGGCTGAAGAAATATCCCAGTCAGTAATAGAGTATTGATCAATATTATTCGTGCGAGTACTGTCTAATTCTAAAGTATACATTTTATTACCATCAGATTTAAAAGCGATATCAGTAGAAAACAATCTTCCAAAACCTTTAGCATCAAAATTAGATTCATATTGTGCTGAAGAAATATCCCAATTAGTGAGGGGGTATTGGTAGATCGTGTTAGTTGTAGGTCTACCGACATACACTTTCATGCCATCTGGTTTAAAGGCAAGTGTTGCGGAAGATGACATCTGTCCAGCAACGCTGAAACTTATTTCATATTGTGCTGAAGAAATATCCCAATTAGTGAGAGAGTATTGGTAGATGGTTTTGTCAAGATAGTCTACTACATACATTTTTGTACCTTCTGAATTAAAAGCGAAATCAAAAGGTAAGGAGGTCTTTTCACCAACGTTGAAACTTATTTCATATTGTGCTGAAGAAATATCCCAATTAGTGAGGGAGTATTGATAAATAGTTTTATCATTGTCTTCCAAGACGTACATCTTCGTACCATCTGGTTTAAAAGTCAGGGCTACTGGAGAAGATGTTTCATCAACGATAAAGCTCTTACCATCATATACTGCTGAAGAAAGATCCCATCCTGTTGGAGCTGGAGGAGGAACACTCCCTCCATCTGAAACTTCATCAGGATCATCTGGGGCTGAACATCCAGGATCATTTGGATAATCAGTTAAACCATTACCATCATTATCCACTCCATCAGAACATTCAGGACTAGTACCACCAGGACCGCCAGGCACCCCTACAGAACCTCCCGCAGAACTATCATCTGTTGGAAGTGTTATTCTTCTCAAACCTCCAGGAATTATTTTAATATTCAATACTACATCCTGAATATTGCCATTATTGTCCATCATTCTTAAAGGTATATCTACAGAAGATACCTGAATGTTTTTAGGAATATCAAGGCTTAATTCCTCAATAACAGTTCCATCCATGCTCGTTATTTTAAAAGAAAACTGATTTATTTCTAAAATAGATGGATTATTTTTTAGTTCACTAGCGTTTTCTTTTACAATCATTTTTTCAGTTGTAAAACTTCCCATTCTATAACTTTTAGGCGGAGTATCACAATCAATAGCATCGCCCTTTGAAAGAGTAAAATCTTGATAATAAATAGTATATCTAACAGGACTTGTAAGAGCATGTTTTTGCACAAAATAATCTAAGCCATGCTGTTCAATATCCCTATTAAGATTAATGCAATTTTTCCATTCATCACTTGGAAGTCCATCTCTCACAAATAAAGATACTTTTCCAACATCTTTAGTTATATAGCTAATAATTGAGGCAATATCTCTATCTACAAATGCCTTATTATCCACCTTCGCAAGAGGATTAATGAAAATGAAAATGAAAATAATAAATCCTATAAATAAAATAAAAGATAATATCATTTCTACGTGTGATTGCGAACGTTTGGATTTAGGAATCTTTAATAAATTATTAGCTAAATACAAAGGTGAGTTCGAGTCTTTATGTTTAGGCATAATTTTTTTGAGAATTTCTAAATATAAAGACGAGCCAGAGCGTTTTTGTTTTGGCAAAAGTTTTTTCAAATATAACATATGGCACCTCATTTTCAATATACCAACTGAATAAATTTTTTATCCATAAAAAATTTTCAAACCAGTATTAACTAATATAGCAAAAACCATTAATATAAAAGAATGTTTCAGTCCAATCCTAATACTGCCTTCGGATATTTTTCCAATAACAAGTCCTGTAAAAAAACCTTGAATGACTAAAAGCCACAAAAAAGGTCGCGCTAATTGTTCTGGAGTTGCTTTTTGTTCGCCAGCAAATTTTCCAAATCCTGAAATACCTATGACGTCAGGAGTTGGTGAACCTACACTTGTTCCAACATCAGTTGCAATAGGAAGAATCTTAAATTCCATTACCACCATGATAATGATAAATATAAAGAAAATTATGTAACCCTGAACAACTAATCCATAAATAGCATTTTTCCTGTCTTTTTTCAACTTTTCAATTTGAGCAACAGAACCTACTACTGATTCTAAAACATCTTCTACTTCACCTCCTGCTTTTTCAGACTCGCTCATGATGCTTATTGCTCGGGAAATAGTACTACTTCCTATATCTCGTGCAAACGTATCAAAAGCAACTTTTAATGGAATTCCTAAAGATATCTGATTAGACAATTTTCGAACGTTAGAGTTTAAAGGTCCATAATCTTTTGTTTGGAGATTAACTATGCCTTTACTTATTGGTGTTCCAGCCTTTACATTTTCAACAAGATCTCGCGCAAATTCCAGGAACATCCTATTCTTTTCTTCAGTTGCTGAGGACTCTATAATCAAAAAAACAAAAAAAGGAAAACCAGCAATTAAAAAAGATATGCCTAAAACAAAATAAAAAATATTAGTTCTAAAAAAGAAAAGAAAATCTAAAGTAATTATAATAAAAGCTATTATTAACCCAATTATCTCGACTTTATTCACTTCAGTATTAAATAGTTTAAATGGTCTCATGTTACATTGGTGGTTGTTTCATGTGTAATACAACAAGGAATATAATATTTAATAAAGCAATTATTAAAATTAAAAGAAAACTTAATGTTCGTATACCTATGTTGAAAATTCCTCCGGTAAGGCCAGTACTTGAAATAATTATGAAAATAGTTAAAAAAATCATAGGAGCAGATATTGCAACACTAATATATATATCCATAAGCGTTTCTGAAATTCTTATGTATCTTTCCCTGTCAAGCTTATAATCAAAAAGCATTGTTTCAACATGTTCGTTCAAAAAATCATGAATATTTCCTCCTGATTTTATAGTAAAAGCTAATCCATTAAATAATTCAGCTAATTTAGTAGAAGGCGAGGAAAGAGCAGACTTTCTTAGAGCAGTTACAACATCAAAACCATGAAAGTTAATGAGATTTAAAAGCTTCTTAAATTCAACAACTGCATATTTATATTCCTCGTTTTTAATTATTATTGCAAACATATTAGTTGGATTAACTCCTGCCGAAGATATTGCGGCCAGATGAATAGTAACAAAAGGAAGCTCATGATTTATTCTGTTAGCAACGTGTTTGGCTTCGCTTCGTGGATAAAAATAAAAACTAATCAAAGTTATAACAGGCAGAGCTATGGCCACCCAAAAAACTTTGAAAAATCTTTCTATAATCCCTTCTGAACTAAAATCAACAAAACTAAAAAAAGGAAAAATCGGACTTACATTTAAAAAAATTAGAAATATGAATAATATAATACCTATGAAAAAAGCGAGAACAGTAGTAAAAATTCCCATAGATACATAAGTTGAGAGTACATAAGACGAACTCATTTTTCTAAGACTTTTATTTAAATCATTAAAATATCCTGTGTTCACTAATCTCTCTGAAAGATTCCTAAAAAAATAATTAGAAATTTTTGCATAGTTACTAGATTTTCGTAATCCTACTACTCTTCTCTCAACAGAATACTTTTTCTTTAATTGATCCATTGATAGTTTGCTTATGCTTAAATTTCTCAAGAATTCTTTCTTATCTCCCTCGCTAATAACCAATGAAACTTGCTCTCTTTCGTCTGATGGTTTATAGGTAACATGGCTTAAACCAATTTTTTCCTCCTTAACTTCTGACAGAGGTATTTTGCTATGGAATGAAATAGAATTAACAAGCTTTATAATGGAATTGTTAAGTATCTTTAATTGCATGCTCAAAGAAATTGTAACCTCATTCAAGAAACTCTTTTCATCCTTATCAATAATCATTCCTCCATATTTTTCCGCTTTTTTAATGTTCTCTAATTGAAGATAAAAGATATAAAGCTCTCGAGTTATTTCTCTCATTTCCTGAATATTATTTTTCAATCCGTCAAAAAACATATTAACCTACTATTTGAGAAAGTTTAGTTTGAGCTTCTTTTATTTCTTTTTTTACTTTTGCAAATGCTTCTACATTTCTTTCGTTGTAAGCTTTTTCCAATTTTTCAGAAGCATTATCTAAACTGTCTATTAATTGTGCAATTATTTTAATAGTGTTGCTATCCATTTTTCCATGAAAAATATTTATTGAGTTAATCCAAATGCGCTTATTACTGCTGCAGGATTTTTATAGTATTCATTAATTATTTTTTGAGTCTGATAGAAATCAAATATTTCTTTGCGATACATCTCAAACAATAAACGGGCTCTTATATAAAGTTCTTTATACAAGTTTTCTAAACTTGTTCCGTATCTATTTGAAATTTTTTCAAAAGCTTTTATTTCCCTTCGAAAATAAAAACTATCATCATATGGATTCCACAGAAAAGGCGTATGAATAACAGCATTACCGCTTTTGTCCACGTTTATTATTTCAGTTACCTCTCTTAATTTTCTCGTCTGCTGCTTGTTAACAACTGCATGAGACATAATAGCAACAGAATCAAGGACATTTATCAACGTAGGTGAAAGTTCAATTGGAGGAGTTTCTAGTCTCTTAATTAAAGTATCGACAGAATCTGCATGAACAGTGCCAATTGACGAATGTCCTGAAGCCATTCCCTGAAAAAGAACATATGCTTCCTTACCTCTAACTTCTCCAACTATTACATAATCAGGATTCTGTCTAAAAGAATTTTTTAATAAACTGAACAAATCAACTTCTCCGATTTTTTGTGCTCCAAAAGACATTCTGGCAACGCTAGGAAGCCAGTTCTCTCTCGGCAGATTTAACTCTCGCGTATCTTCAATACTTACTACTCTCGCCTCTGGAGGAATAAAAAAAGCAATAGCATTTAACAATGTTGTTTTACCAGAAGCAGTACCTCCTGTGATTAAAACATTCAATTTATGTTCTAACAAAATCCAAAAATATGCCAACATTTCAGGACTAACTGTTCTCATTCCTATTAACTGCACAGGGGTCCATGGAATTTTAGTAAATTTTCTGATGGTAAATGTAGGCCCTCTGCTTGTAATATCAGTAGTGTAAGTGGCATTTACTCTCGAGCCATCTGGAAGACTTCCGTCGAGCAATGGGTTTGCATAAGAAACGTATTTTCCGCATCTTTGAGCAAGTTTTTCAACAAAATTAGACAGTTCATCAATAGAGCGGTAAAATAAATTAGTCCTCATATTTCTATAAACTCTATGAACAACATATACTGGAGTATTAATACCATTGCACTCTATATCCTCTATGAAATAATCCTTAACCATTGGTTCTATTTCATTCAAGCCAATAAAATCCCTAAATAAATAATAAAAAATTTTTCTATAACTATCTTCAGAAATCTTTAAATTAAGCTCTTCTATTAACAAACTAGCTGTTTTATTCAGGTAGTCTATCATAGACTCTGGTGTATTATCAATAATAACATCAATATTAATTAATTCATTTAGGTTTCTCTCCAAAATTTTTAATAAATTTTTCTCCTCATTGATTAAATGAGGTTCTTCAATTTCATAAACAAGTTCGCTATTTTTTTTATCCCAATAAATGTGAACACTAACGTATGGGGATATTAACGTGTATCTTACATTAATATTTGTTTTATCTTCTGTTTTCGGAAGTTGTGGAATCGTTGGATTTAGATTTATACTAATTTTGTTCATATCTTCACCTCTTTTTATTTCTAATAGAGGACTTTGAATATCCTGTTTTCCGGAGGAAAATTCGTCAAAGACTTCAAAACTTTGAAAATTCTTTGAATTTTCAGGTTTTTCAAAATTCTCAATATTTTAAATATATAAGACTATTTAAAACTCACTATTTAAGGAGCGTGTCTAAAAAATAATTGATTATTGCCAATAGACCGAGAGCTTTTTTGATATAGTCAAGAACGCTGAATTTTCTCCATATGCGCCTTGACTTATTAGGAAAAGCAAAAATTTTGGGGAAAAATTTTTGTCTTTTACTATAGAGAGGACTTTGAATAACCCCCATTTCCGAAGGAAATCGCGTCAAAGTCCTTCTTAGAGAGTTTTGAATTTTGAGGTTTTTCAAAACTCTCTATAGTTTATTATTTATGTTTTGGTATTCTTCAATTGTTTTTCTAGTATATGGTTCAACTGGTAGTTTTAATGCTTCTTTTAAAGTGACCCATACAAATTCTTGCCCCTCTAAATTAAGTTTAACTTCTGTTGAATTTGTTTTGCAAGCAAAATCAAAGAATATTAAATGATTCTTTTTCCAAAAGGTATCATTAAAAATAAATTCTTGAAAACAAATAAATTCTATTTCATAAATATCTAATCCAGTATCTTCTTTTATCTCTCTTTTCAGTGCATCTTCGATTTTCTCACCAAGTTCAACATGTCCTCCGGGAATTACATATTTATTTCTCCATTTGTGAGATTTCATTAAGAAGATTTTGCCATATGAATTGAAAATTAATGCGCCGCAAGTCGGTTCTGGATATTTTTGAACTGCCATAATAATTATTATTTGTTATAAAGCAAATATGTTCAAATAACCTCTAGGTCTATAACAATTCTTCCTTTGCTAGAATCAAAACCTTTGTTTTCAATTTTAAGTTTATAAGAACCTGGATAATAAACTTTATTTTCGTCAATTCCTCCAAAAGTAATATCAAACTCATTGCTATAATCAAGGGTTAAAAAAACGTTATATCGTGAACCATATTCCAAGGTTGTGTAGTTTATTTCTCCAAACTTTAACGTGACTCCTGGCTCACTGAATTTAACATTAGTGTTTTCAAGTGCATAGGTTAAGTTATTTCCAATTCCATTAATCTCAAATTTTCCCTTATTGAAATTGAAATTAATAACGCGTATATTTCCTGCGGTGTCTGAAATTTCAAAAATTTTGCTGTCTAATTGAGAAAGTGATTCTACTGTTTGTTTAATAATAGAACGGTCTTTATATTTATTCACTTGAGGTATTGCTATTGAGAGAACGACTGCTATTAATGTTAATCCTATTAAGGTGTAAATGGCTGTTTCTATCCATACCTGTGATTTTATATTAGTTTTCATTTCAAACAAATTTAACAAGTAGGTAAATTATTTAATTTATCCGAGGACTCGCAGACTTTTCCTTCTTTAATAATAGGATGAACAGATAATCTTTCTGGAGGATTTGAAAAAGTGCTAGAAACATTATAAACTCTTTCTTCATATTTTCCAGGAAGTTGTAGAGCTCCACCATCATACATAGTAAATTCTGAATCAAAAGAATCTTTTTTTGCATAGAAAGTTTTACTTGAAGCTGCTCCAACTTCTAATACAAACCCCTCTAAACTCTCATTGTTATTGAAGTATATCTGTACTCTCAGCATATTATTAGACACATCATAACAAGTATAATCAGGATTATTTCTTATCTTCACTTCATCTATAACATCAAAACAATCAGATTCTGAAATCTCATCTCTTACAAAATCTAAAGAAAAATTAGCTATAATTCCGATTACTGCAATAGAAATTAAAATAAGCAAGATAGTAGCGATTATCTGTGATTGCGAGCGTTTGGATTCAGGCAATCTTATAAATTTAGTAACTGAATGCAAATGCGAGTTTGAGCGTTTGGATTTAGGAATCTTTAATAAATTATTAGCTAAACACAATGGCGAGTTCGAGCCTTTGTGTTTAGGCATAATTGTTTTGAGAATATCTAAACACAATGGCGAGTTTGAGCGTTTGGATTCAGGCAATCTTATAAATTTAGTAACTGAATGCAAATGCGAGTTTGAGCGTTTGGAATTATCCATTAATCTGCGAAAAAAAGTAGCACTCATTTAAATAGTAAAGGCGTTTTCCTCTGGACAATGGAACTCCTCATTACCTCCTCTTTCTTTAGTTCCTAGGAGTATAGGAATAACTTTTACCTCATTATAACTGTCATAAATTCCAATACTTGAATCTAAACTGCTGTCAATGATTATGCCAAATCCAGGATTGACATTTTTTCCTGGAAAACTTAAGGTTTGGGAACGACCGCCGCCAGAAAGTTTGAGGTTGAATCCATAAATAGGGACATTTCCTACATTCTCAAAACCAAATTTTCCATCGGGATTTACTATCGATTTTAATGAAACTTCATTGCAATACTCGTTGACTCGCTTTTTATTTCTATCTATGGTTTTTTCAATGGCCTCTTTAACAAATCCTATAGACCAAAAAATAATAATAAGAGCTAACACAATAACTATCATGATTAATAGTACTGTTGAAATAAGAGGACTCACTGCTTTTTTATTTGTCATGTTCACCTACCTTTTTGATTATAAGTTATAATCCCTATAAATATTCTTCTATTTAACATTGTATTTCATAAAATATAATACTATCTTCACAAACAATTTCTGTATTTGAATCAGACAATATAAATGGTTGTATCCTTATATAGCCTATATTAAAACCGAGAAAACTACTTGAAACTGAAAATTCGGCATTTTCAGATGTTTGAGGTTGTAGTGGAGATGGACTGTTTATAGGTCCAAAAAAATAGTATCCAGGATTATCATCATTTCTTCTTAGAAGAGGAGTGACTGGAGTTTCTTTGGGATCGTCGCTTGCTGTTATTACAAATCCATTAACAGCAAATTTTCCATTGTTATATACAACGAGAGACAAAATTCCGCTGCTACAAGTATAACTGTCAACTAATAAACTCGTTCCATCTTCGCAGCTTGAAACAGGTTCAACATTTGCGATTAATCTTAAGGAATAGTATATCATTGCAGCCATAATAAGAGCTAAAGAAATAAGTAAAACATACGAAAGCATAAGACTTACTGATTTTTTTTTCATGTCAAAGTTATTATGGTTTAGACTTACTTACTCCTGCGCCTGAAATTCCTCCTTTTTTTGGTTCATCATCTTTTTTCAGGATAAACTTCTCTTCGTCTCTTTCAGTTATAATTATAAAATAAAATATCTCTCCTTCTTTTAATTCAAAATCATAAATCTGTTCTTCATCATCTTCAACTAAAGAAACATGCACAATCTTCTTTCCATCAACAATTTCTATGTTAGATGTAATAGGTAACTTATCTATCATATCTTCGTCTGTAACAAATTGAGCGTTTCCAATCCTGATTTCTCCAATACTATCTCTAGAATGTTTTAATGCGTTTAAACTATCTGCATTCCCATAAACAAAAATAATATTTGAATCTTCGCCAGCTTTTTTAGAGAAATAATCAAGACTATTTTCAGCAAATTGTTCCAATAAAGAATTGACGTCTTCCTCGTTATAAATGCCATATTCTGTTACATAAAAACCTTCTCGTGCTAAATCTTCACTAACCTCGTTAATAGATCTCGGACTTTGTTTAATAATTATATATGTAGAAACTCCTGCTAAAGAAAATACAACTAATGCAATAATAATTGAAGCTACCAGATAAAATTGACCTCTTTTATTCATAGATAAAATAATATTTTGTCTTTTATAAATATTTACTTATTGTGAGTGTTTCTAAATGAACATTATTTTTGAATAAAAACCTGTTTTATTTTTATCACTGGTAATTTAATGTAAGATAGAAAGGGATTTTAGATTAGAGGTTATGCCTACATTTATTGTTAAAAGCAAAACAAGGAGCTTTATCAGAAAATATCTATTCTTTCAAGTATCTTTTGAATGAAACATCTATAGGTTAAGTATCTCTGTTCAAAGATACTTATTCTGAATAAGATTATTTGTTAATAATTTCCCATAAGCCTATTATATTTCCTTGACTATCTTTAACTTGGACATAATAACCCATATCTTCCACTTGACTTTTTCTCTAAAAATCTTACCTCTATTTTTTTTAACTTTTTCAATAGATTCATCTAAATTATTAACATTAATAACAATGACTGGATGTTTACAAGAGTTGTTGTCTCATTTGTACATTCCTCCATTGATAGCTCCTATTTTCTGTGGGCATTTGCTGTTCATCAACATTTACCGTATGTACAATATTGTAATTCATTTCAGGAATACTTTGTATTTTCCATCCAAATACTTTTTCGTAAAAACTCTTTGCCTCTTCTACATTGTCATAAGGAATTTCAAAATGAACTACTTTATCCATGTTATTAAATAGCTTAATTGTTTAAATAATTAATTATAGTAACATGAGTTGCTGACTTCTGCTTTTAAATTATAGCTCAAAACAATAAGATTGTTTTTCGGTTAATATTGCTCAATCTTTTCCTCCTGCTCAAAGATTTCGCTAAGTTATATTGATAATATCTATAAAATTAAGCGAGATTGGCGAAAATTGAGACAATCGAGCATTATTATTTCGAGCAGAATGCGAGTCTATTCATAAACGATTTTCAGCAAATCAAGTATAGAGAATTTTTGAGAAACTAAATATTTAAAACGTCCCTTAATTAACTTTATGATAAATCAAATATTCTTGAGTATGCTGCAAATATGATTCATAAATTTCATTTTTAAGCAGACTCAGAGGTTTGCTCAAAATACCTTAAAAAGTTTCCTTAATATTTTCTCAACCTTGCTACCCCCCAAGCATCAAAACTTATGATTAGGGCTGCTCCGATCAAGGACTGACCCATTTCGCACAAGCTCGATCAAGAAGGACAAAGTATCAACGTCCATATCAAGACTTTTTAAAATACTTATCACTCCCCTCCTTGCAGCTTGCCGTAAGCTCACTTGCAAACAGCGGAGAGCTAATCCGCTAGCCTAGTCTGCATATTTATTAGGATAAAACATTATTTAAGGTTTTTGTTTTTAGGGCTTTGTTATTTTTATTCGACCCGAGAAAATTACGCCTAACATCGGGCTTAAACAACCCGAAGGGCTCGAGCGGAACGAAGTGACCTCGAGAGTTTTTCCGCAGGAAAAATTTGGGAAAATCCTGCAAGGATTTTCTGTTTAAGCCCTCAGCCTGTCTCATAATTAGTAAAATATAAATACTAATTTGTCGTTGATAATATAATTAAACAACGTCGGTAAAAACACTGACAAAAGAGGTGAAAATGGCTTACAAAAATTCTTACAAAAACCAAAACTGGCTTCTGCCTTTATCAATTAAACAAATGATTCCAGAGAATCATATCTGTTTTTTCGTCGAGGAATTTGTTGAAAATCTGAACTTTCAGGAATTTGATTTAAAGTTTGAAGGAGCAGGAGCTCCCGCATATCATCCTAGAATTTTAATGAAAGTTCTTTTGCAGGGAATGTTAAGCAGAGAAAGAAGCTCGAGAAAAATTGCTTCTGCCTGTCGGGAAAGTTTTGTTTTTATGTATCTGGCAGAAAAAGTCCAGCCAGATTTTAGAACAATCTGTCGCTTCCGTCGGGGAAATGCAGATTTCTTGAAAGAAGTTTTCAAAGAAACAATTAAACTTGCTTCAGAATACAATTTGCTTGATTTGAGTTTTATTGCAATTGACGGGACAACAATGAAAGCAAATGCAAATAAAAAGAGAGTTTTAGGAAAAGAGCAATTAAAAAATCTTGATTTTGTCATTGACAAAATTGTTGAAGATGATCTGAAGCAGGATGAATTGGATGAAAAGTTGGATGAAGAAAATCTAACGCATATGGATAAAAGAGATTTCAAGAAGATTGTTTCTGAATACCAACGAGTAAAAGACAAAGGCAAAATAAAGGAGAAACTTGCAAAAGCAAAAGAAGAAGTTTTGAAAGATAAAAAGCTAAAGAAAGTTTCTCTGACTGATCCTGAAAGCAGAATTATGCAAAACAAGCAAAGAGTCAGAGAACTTTCCTATAACACGCAATTATCCGTAGACCAGAATCAGATGATTTTGTCTGCGGATGTCTGCCAGGATGGGCATGACGCACATCAGTTAATCCCACAAATAAAAAAGATAAAAGAAAATGTGGAATTAACTGGAGAAGAAAAGTTTTCTGCGGATTGCGGTTACAGCGACGGGGATAACGTCAAATATGCAGAAGATAATGAGATTGATTTGTATGTGCCTTCTCGTGCTCAGGCACAAAAGTTTGACGGAAAAGAAGAAAGCTTGAACCACGACAAATATGAATACGATGAGAAAACGGATGAGTTGGTTGTTGGTGAAGTGCGATTTAAAAGAAGTGGAGGTTATGCAAGAAAAGACGGAAGAAAGATTGCGACTTTTTACAACAAAGAGTTGGGAAAGAAAAAAGACGTACCTGAGTTTTTCAGGGAGAGATTGAGAATGAGGGATAAGATGGAAACCGACGAGGGTCGGGCGATTTATGGATTTAGGAAAATAACTGTTGAGCCAGTTATTGGG
>JAGVWY010000043.1:1258-22146 GCA_018304055.1 Candidatus Pacearchaeota archaeon | reverse complement strand
ACTCATTATTCAAATTTTTTTTATAATCACTATATATTGAACTAATTGCTATAGAATCGGTGGATCCTTTGTAAGATTCATAACCATATCCCACTCCAGCAAAAATACTAATTCCTTCAAAAGTTTTTTGATTAGACTCTATAAATTCGATTCCTAATGCAGGAATACTAAAACCATATACGGTTGATCTCGTTTGTAAATCAGCCCTATTGCTAGCATAAGGAAAAAATGTTCCACTTATATCTAAACCAAAACCGGCCCCATAACCTCTTCCCCTAATAAGTTCTGGAATAACTCCTATATCAAACCCGCTTTGCTTATCATAGCTTATATAAATGCCCGCAGATGCGCTTCTATAAAATGATAATCGTGTCCCCGGAATCCCAAATCCACCACCGCCTCCCGCTCCAGTAATTACGGCCCATAATCCATTTGGATCAATATATTTATAAGGATTATTTAGAACATAGGTATAATGATTCAGTGTTTGGGGCTCATAAATATTCATGATTATAGAATCAGCTTGCACAAACTGTCCTTGTGTTGATTTGTAATATCGGGCTCCATAATAATTCAATCCTGTGCCATCTTTTTCCTTGCTGTTGTATCCATATCTGCTTTCATCTCCTCCTTCTAATACATCTCCAAATGGAAGATAAAATGTTTCCTCAATTATTTGTCCAGTTGAATTAGTAATTAAACTCGTAGAACCAAGATGATCGGGATGATAATATTTCTTCTTTCCTAAAATATCTTTCTCTGCTATTAATATATTATCAGCATAATAATACGTTGTGTTAAATATGCCACTGCTATTTCTTACTTGCACAAAATTATCTCCTATGTAATAAATACTCTCGTTACTTCCTGCTTTAACAACATTCTTCATCATTCTCTTTCCATTGCCGTCATATAAATACTCTTCAATAATCACCCCACTTACACTTTTCTCCCTTACTCTAATCATCCTGTTCATATTATCATATTCATAATAATTATTTAAATCTTGAATTAAATTTCCATTATTATCGTATGTTAATGTGTAATTTCTTTCTCCTGTATCTACATTTATGTTTTGGATTAAAGAACCTAGTAAGCATAAACTTCCCGTTCTATTTATATAGGACATGTTTGCATTACTTCCATTTCTTATAATAAAACTACCATCTCCTGCATTATTACAGCTTGCATAATTATCTTTACAACTTACTTGTGTAAGACAAAGATCTCCGCTGCTGTTAATAAAGGCGACATTAGTATTTGTTGAGTTTCTTATAATAAAACTATCTGCTCCTGGATTATCGCAACTTACAGAAGAAAAACAACTTCCCTGTAATAATATATTTCCTTTGTTGCTTAACCAAGCAATAGGATTATTTGTTGAATTTCTCAAATAGAATTTTTTATTATCAGTAAGATATAAGAGTTCTCTGATGTTTTCAGGAGCATGAATTGGTTTATTACTGTAATAAAAAGTTAGATTATTTTTGTTATGTGCTATTTGCATCAAATTTCCAATTCTGTTGTAGGTAAAATTAAGATTAAGAATTTGCTCATTGTTGTTTGTAGTATCAGAAATATTCGTATAAATTAATCTGTCTAGCTCATCATATCCCATAGAATATAATCTATTGTTTGCAGTATCATTAATGCTTATAACATCTCCAACATTATCATAAATATAATTTAAATTCTGTTTTGTATCTGTTTGAATTTTTGTTAATCTAAAATTCTCATTATTGTAACTTAAATTTGTTATTAAAGAACTTGTATAAACTCTGCTTAATGGCTGATTTTTTTCATTATAAGTTATATTTATTCCATTTACTTCTAATAATAAATTTTGATCATTATAAGTATGATTTATTTTTTCTCCATTAGCAATTTCTAAAGAAGTTATTCTATCTAAAGAATCATAAGTCCAGTTATTTACAAAGATTAAATTATTTATCTGAGTTTTCTCTTCAATTTTCCTCAATCTATCATCATAACTATAATTAATAGTTATGTTAGTTTTAAGATTATCATTAATAATTCTAATTTGTGATAATGTATTATTCTTATTTACGTCATAAATATAAGTTATATTTCCATCACTGGCATTTTTCTCTTTAATTCTGTTAATTTCATCATATCTCATATAAATAGTTTTATTTCGATTATCTGTTTGATTGATTAGATTGCCAACAGCATCATAGCCGTATTTCCAGGTTCCCATATCAGGGTCTTTCATAGAAGTTTTTCTCCCTAAACTATCATAGGTAAAATTAAAAGTATTGTTTAATGCATCTTTTATTCCCATTAGATCTCCAGAAGTATTATAACTATATGTAGTAACATAAACTTCTCCGCGATTAATTCCCATTACTTCAACAATCTGACCAAAAGCATTCATGCTTTGGTTTTTTCTATTTCCTCTTTCATTAATAAAACTAATATTCCAGTGAAAATAGGTAATATTTCTTTTAGTATTATCAGGATTAATAGTTTGAACTAATCTGTCTAAAACATCATACGTATAATTAGTCATTCTTTTGCTCGTATCTGGTGTTGAATAGCTTTCATTAAAACTTACAAAATAAGGGATGCTTTGTTTACTTATCTTAAAGAGTTCATTATAATAAGTATCGGTGACAATTTGTCGAGTACCTTCTGCTTCTTTTTTTATTTGAACCACATTTCCAAATCCATCATAAAAAGTGTATTCATCATAAGTATTTGCAGTGTTATTTATTTCTCTATGAGAAATTTTTATTTCTTCAGGAGCAACTCCATCATATTCATAGGAATAATTTTTTGTAGGGAAAGATTGACTATCATAAATTCTTACTTCCTTGATAATTCTTCCAAATACATCATAACTATAATTTTTTCCAACATCATTTGAATCAATTTCCCATAATAAATTTCCTGTTCCTAGCTCATAATTAAAATCAGTAATATGATTTTTAGCATTGACTATTCTATCAACAAAAGTATTTGTCGTATCTCGTATTCCATAAAAATAATCAGTCCTCTTTCCATTTGCATTAGTTTCGTTAATTACATTTCCAAAACTATTATAAGTGTAATTTGTAGAAGGATTATTTCCATTATTGAACCAGTCTTGCTTTGCAGTCAAACTTCCTTTAGTTGGCGCTATTCCATAGTTTAAGCCGTCATATAAATATAAGGTATTTTTGATTCTTGTATTATTTAGACTAGTTAAAGTGTAATTCTTTATTTTGTTAACAATCCATTTATCTGAATTATTTAGATATTCAAAATATTCATATCTATCATCATCAGCGTTATAAACATCTCCTTTATGATGAATTTTAATAATATTACCAAATTCATCATATTCATAAGAAATATTTTTTATTCGCGGATTTGTTGTAACATTATCGTAACTTATATCAGAAACTTCTAACAAAGGAGTAATAAAATAACCTCCTTGTTCAGAAACATTCCATATAAATTCTTTTTTAGAATAATTATTACTATAATTATCTAAAAACTGTGTCTCATATTCTTTCCCTTTATTTCCATCATCCTGATGAAATTTATGTATCATTTTTTTATTTCCTATTTTTTCTTCAACATAATTAAATCCTCTAAACTCCTTATCTTCATAATCGTATTTGCCTCCAGAATAATTATAATGAGTTATTGAAATAACATTATGGTCCCCATTTATGCCATTATTTTTAGTAATATTTGCAACTACCCAAATATTAAATCCCAAATTACTGATATTAGTGTTTGCGGTATTATTCATATTTATAGATTTAATATAATCAATAGAGATTATTCCGCCAAATTCGGTAGTTATGTTCTTTAATAAGAAATCCTTAGTACTATTTTTTAATTATAATTTCTGACCTGAAGAAGACAAATGTATTATATCCCTAAATCCATCTCCATCAACATCATCTATTCTAGTCATTTTGTTACCAAAAACAATATCGGATGGTAAACTCCAATTACTAGTATTAAACCAACCACTCCCATTATTAATCCAAAAATCTTTCTCGGAATCAGTTTGCTTTGATAAATCGATTAATCCATCTTTATTTACGTCTATAATCCTCAATCCAGTATCTTGGTTACCAAAAGATCCATCAATAAAAAATATCCCTACCGGAAAACTCCAATTAGCAGTGTAATTAATAAATCCGGTTCCATTATTTAACCATATAGTCTGTATTGAAGTACCTGTACTCTCAGTTATGTGCAATCTTATGATATCCAAAAGACCGTCCCCATTCACATCACCAAATCTTGTACCAGCATCGTCTGTAGAAAAGTGAACCGGAGGCAAACTCCAAGTAGTTGTATTAATAAATCCGCGGCCATTATTTAACCATACTCCTCTTTGAATATTTGATGAATTACAATTACTAGTACACTTAGATTTTGCTAAATCTGCTAAGCCATCTCCATTTAGATCAATAACTCTTAAGCCAGTATCTATATTATTAAGAGGGCCCTCTCTAAAGTATACTCCGGTTGGAAAATACCAATTAGATGTAAAATTTTTGAAATCTTTATCTAAATCAAAATATTCAAAGTTCAATGAAGGTAATTTAGATATGTTATCACTACCAATAATGGTAATATTTTTTAAAAAATTTCTGTATTCTAGAATTCTATTATCATATCCAAGAATATATTTAGTGGTTAAACTTCCATTAACATCAATTTTTATCTCCTTTAATTCACGCGAATAGAATAATTTATTTCCTCTATTAAAGGAAATTGTTTTACCAGGTTTATCTGATGATTCATAAATCAGATCGATCACTCTGCTTTTATCATTATTATATTTTATTTTATCAAGATAAACAGTTCCAGAATCATTTATATGTGGGTCCTCCTGATAAATATAAGATATGGAGTTATTATAAGTGTCATTAACAAGATCCAGACTCCATCTAACGGTATAATTATAAATATTTGACGTCAACTCTGAATTGTTATTAAATCCAAACCTATAAGAAGCCCCGTCTTTTGTTTTTAATATCCAATAATTTTTATTAATATTCGGCGCTTCACTTTTATTTTCTATTGATAAAAAATTTTCTATTTCACTATGAAATTTGTTGTCGATTGAAGAATAAATTAGGTCATAAGCGAATCCTTCTAAAATTAATCTAAATCCATCATCAGAAGAATCCAGAAAAGAATAATTTAAATCTCTTTCTATGTAACTCTCGGTTAATGACCATCGCGGTCCTAGAAAACCTGGCTGATTATTTATATTCGTTTGGCTATTATAGATAAAGTTTAGATGTGGAACTAAATTTCTTACTCCCAGAGGAACGTCTAAAGAATAGGAATATTTACTAGCCCCAGTGAATAAATTTACATTAAAAAAATTTTCTGATTTCAAATCTCTAGATTGTTGTGAAGAGGGGCTATATAAATAAGGAAGAACCTCTTCCTCATCAGCAAATAAAAAAGAAGAAAATTGAAGTATAAAGATTAGGCTAAACATGATCATAATTATGCTCTTTTTCATAGACTATTAAATACTTTGTTATTTAAAAATCTTCATTTTTTGGTTACATCTCGAATTAAATTTAGAGTCTTTGTCCATTAATTCTTGTTATCTGGCAACATAAGGCAACAAAAATTTACTGATACTTAACGCTGCTTTATTGTGGTATACAGTTATTATTTCGTTTTTCTTTTTTCACCATTTTATCCTAAAAAATAAACCTAAAACTGATTCAGGTTGCAATTTATTTATGGCTGCTTCATTAGGAGTTATTCCTTCTTTTCTGTTTAATCCTAAATGAATTTTGTCATTATACCATTTCATAAATTCATTAAATGATTTAAACTTATGCCTGTTTTCTTCATAAGTCCTAAACCATCTTTCCTGTTTTCCATTTGTTTGAGGATGTTTTTTTCTGGAAGGTATGAACCTAATTCCATTATCTATAAGAAAATTCTCAAACTCTGAAATAGATCTTGTGCCATCATTGTTAAGTTTGCTGTTGTAAAACTGTGTTCCTTTATCTGTATTTACTTCTCTTATAACTGACGAATATTTTTCATATACAATCTTAATAGCTTTCTTCATTAAATTAATATTATTTATTGCTTCTTCATTATCAAATTCTCCTCCACAAATAATTAAACGAGAAGCATCATCTTCTATAACAGAAACATATTTACCATTGATAAATTTAGAATCATGCCAATCCAAATGAACCAGAGAGAAGCTATGCCCTCTTTCATATCTGCAATATTTTCTTTGTTTTTTCTTTTTCTCATCTTCTTTTGAGATACACTTTTCTAAAAGATATTTGTGGATTTTGTTATAAGGCAATTTCTTTCCATAATGTTTAGCAATATAAAGTCTAATAGTCACTGCTCCTTCTAAAAGGCTTTCTCCCAAAGCCTTATCAATTAATGTTTTATCTTCGTTAGAGAGTTCTGTTTTAGGCCTTCTGTCTTTCTTCATAACAGGATAAATTCCCGTTTCCTTATATTTTTTAACTAATTCTTGAAATCTTCTTGGTGTAACTTCATAAATTTCTGATACTTCTTTGGTTTTTAGTTCCCCCGAAATTATCTTTTTAACACCCCATTTTATCCTTTTATCAGTTAATTTTACCATTAATTCACTTGGATTCCACAAGCGAACTAATTTTCGTATACTACACTAACGCTGCTTTATATAAAAATTTATAAACTTATTAAATCAAATAATTCTTAAAGATAAAAAGAGGGATAAAGATATGAAAAAATGCATTTATTGTAAAAATGGAATTTCTGAGAATAGTGTTATAGATTTTTGTGAACTTTGTGGCAAGAAAGCTTTTGGCGAAAAATTATTTCATGCCATTGTTCAAAACATGAAAGAAGCAAACGATAGAGGGGATTTAGAGCAGGGAAGAATTATTTAGAATTTTGAATAAATATGTGGTTAATCTAAATTATTGTAAATAAGGTGATAATAGCAGGAAGATTTGCAATGAGAATTTGGTTCTCTTTGGCGATTAACATATCTGAAAATTGTGTAGATGAGCCTCCATTCGCCCATACAGAAATTATAAAAAGCTTTAAAAACATGCTATTCTAGAATTTTAAAGAACTAAATTGAATAGAGTGACAAAAATAGTCTCTAATATGTTAATTTAATATGTTAAAGCAAAAGCTAGTAAGGGAGAAAGGAAAGATTAGGCTTAGTCACTATTTTCAGGAGTTTAAAGAAGGAGATAGAGTGACTGTAGTGAAGGAATTATCAATTCCAAGTTCATTTCCTACACAACTTCAAGGAAGATCTGGAGTTGTCAGAGGTAAAAGAGGAAATTTTTATGTTGTTACGATAAAAAGTAATACTAAAGAAAAAACTTACATAATTCACTCAGTGCATTTGAGGAGGTTAAAATGAAGATTAAACTAAATATTAAGTCATCTAAAGGAAGGGTGACTTGCGAAAACTTGGACTTTGGCAAAATGAATAAAAAACAAAGTCAAAGTTTGAGTTTAGGGAAACCTTAGGTTTCCATACGATAATGATAATTAATAAAATTAAATTGAAAATCACTCTTAGGAAGGGTGACTTGTTAGGGAAACCTTAGGTTTCCATACGATAATGATAATAGAAAAAACCCCCTTGACAATGAATGATGTTGCTCGTATTTTGAAAGATCTGCCTAACAGCGAAAAGAAGCAGGAAATGGAATTATTTTTAAAAAAATTTATTAAAGCAAGTCCTTCCCAAGAAAAGAAAATAAAAGAAGACCTTGAAAAATTAGATTTGATAAAATTGAAGAGAGAATATTCTATTAAGACATTAGATTTGCTTCCAGAGGATTTTTCAGATATTAATAAGATATTTACTGATGTCAGTTTAAACGAAGATGAAACAAATAAAATATTGGGGATTATTAAAAATTCAAAATAATAAATGGAAAAATGGAAAAAGAAGAAAATGCAATAGTCTTAGATTACCTGCCTTATGGTTATCCGTTAGAAAAGAAAATGATGCCTGTAGTGCAAGCTATAGGAACCAAGCATTTTTCATTGCTTCAATTAATTCCTCGTCGAGAAGTCAAGGTTGACATTGGAGAAGAAGTGTACATAGGCGAGGGTAAGAGAGATAAAATATATTATATCCAAGGAAGATTACAGGAAAATAAACTTACTGAAACTGCAAAAATTCATTTGAATAATTTTATTGATCAACAACTAACCAATAATGAACCAACTTTTGTTGATTTTTTGAATAAAGCAATTCCTATTAATACACGATTGCATCAGTTAGAATTGTTGCCTGGATTTGGAAAAAAACATACTGAAGCTCTATTAAAAGAAAGGGAGAAAAAGCCTTTTGAATCTTTTGAAGATATAAAAAGAAGAGTTTCTAGTCTTCCAGACATTAAGAAAGCTATTGAGAAGAGATTACTAGAAGAGATAACTGGAAAAGAAAGGTATTCCCTATTCATTAAATAAAAAGATAAATTTAAAAGACTTATATCTGTTTAAATACATGGCAAAGGAAAAACACGATACAAAGCAAGAATACGCATCTCTTGTGAGAATTATGCAAACAGATATTCCTGGAAACAAAAGAGTTCTGGTTGGATTGACCTACATTAAAGGAGTTTCTTGGAGCATTTCTAATGCAATATGTAAAATACTTGTTATTGACCCTTTAAAAAGAATAAGCGAACTTGATGAAGGAGATATTAAAAAAATAACTCGTTTTCTCGAGAATCCTCAATTACCTTTTTTTTTGCTAAATAGAAAAAAAGATTTTGGAACTGGCGAAAATTATCATTTGTTAACAACTAATCTAGACATGAAAAAGGAATTTGATATTAGAAGATTAAAGAAAATAAGATCTTACAGAGGGTTAAGGCATGCTTTAGGACAACCAGTAAGAGGACAAAGGACAAAAAGCCATTTTAGAGCGAGAAAAGGAAAAAAATCTGTTGTTGGAGTAAAAAAGAAAAGGGAAGGAAAATGAAAATCAAAGATTTTCAAATTCATACAGAAATTAAAAATTTCTGTCTCTTCAACTCTTGTGAGTATGAAGATTTCCTAGGGAAATTTCGGAAAATGAAAAAACAATGTAAATCAAGGATTTCCAAGCTTTTTCATTGCTTGGAATCGAATCAACAATGAAAAAACAAAAGAAAAAATATTCAAAACCAAGAAGGCCTCATGATAGAATGAGAATGGATGAAGAAACAGAGCTTATCCAGAGATATGGTTTAAAAAACAAAAGAGAAATCTGGAAAGCTGAAGCATCAGTTGCTCGGATAAGAAATCGTGCAAAGAAGTTAATTGTAGCAACTAATGAAGAAAAGAAAGCTTTTGTTGAAAAATTGCAAAAAAGTGGATTTAAGGTAGAAAAAATAGCAGAAGTTCTTGCACTTGATAAAGAAGATTGGTTAAAAAGAAGATTGCAAACTATTGTTCATAAAAAAAATTTGGCATACACTATTAAACAAGCTCGGCAGTTTATTGTACACAAACATGTTTCAATTGGTGATCAAATCGTGAATATACCATCTTATCAAGTGAAAGTTAACGATGAACCTTTAATAAGATTAAATATTGTGCTAAATAATAAAAAACAAATATCCACTTTAGAGGAGATTAAACAGGAAATTTTACCAGTAGTATAGAAAATGAATGAAACGATACAAAACGAGACAAAGCAAGAGATTTTAGAAGAAAAAATTGAAAAATCTAAAAAAACAAAAGAAGAAAAAATTGGTATTTTACATATTTATACTACCTTTAATAATACTATCATGAACCTTAGCGATATATCAGGGAGAACTATTGCAAAATTTAGCGGCGGACAGTCAACAAAACAAGATAGATTAAAAGCAAATCCAACTGTCGCGATGTTTATTGCTCAAAAAATCGCAGAAGAGGCGAGAGACAACGGAATAACTGGTTTTTATGTTAAAGTACGAGCTGAAACTGGGCAAGGAAACCCTGGTCCAGGAGTACACGCAGCAATTAAATCACTGACCCGAGCAGGTTTTAAAATTGTGAGTATAATGGAAGTTACCAGAATGCCACGAGGAGGCCCTAAAAAACCTCATGGAAGAAGGGGGAGAAGAGTTTAAAAACTGTTTAGGTTTCCATACGAGATGAAAATTAATAAAATTAAATTGAAAATCACTCTTAGGAAGGGTGACTTGCGAAAACTTGGACTTTGGCAAAATGAATAAAAAACAAAGTCAAAGTTTGAGTTTAGGGAAACCTTAGGTTTCCATACGAGAATGATAAAAATAAAAAACTACGATAAAGAAAAGCAAAGGATGCAGTTTATAGCTGATATGGAAACAAGTTTAGCGAATGCTATTAGAAGAAGTGTTTTAGAAATTCCTATAATGGCCATAGATGAAGTTGAAATAATAAAAAATGATTCTGCTCTTTATGATGAGATAATTGCCCATAGATTAGGCCTAATACCTATAAAAACTGATAAATCCAGTAAAGAAATAAAATTTAAGTTAAAAGAAATTGGTCCTAAGATGGTGTACGCGACAGATATTACACCATCAATTGGAACAAGATTAAAAATCCCTATTGTAGTCCTTGATAAAGATCAAGAAATAGAAATGGTATGCGAAGCAAGATTAGGAAAAGGGATAGAACACGTAAAATATTCTCCGGGGTTAGTATACTTTAAGCACAATGTTAATGAAGATATATTAGATTATATAATTATTGATGGAGATGGGAAAGTTAGTTGTGATGAAGATCAACTGAAAAATAAAGGAATATCTGAAGAAAAAATAAAAGAGATAAAATCCATTAAAGAAATAAAAGAAATTGAATTTAACCTTGAGTCCTGGGGACAACTAGAAATTAGAGATATTTTTGTAAAAGCTATTGATGTTTTAGAAGCTAATTTAAAAGAACTGGAAAAAGCTGTTAAATAGCCTTTCTTTAATTTCAATTGGCCAAAAGTATGAATTCTGTTAAAAGAAGACTTGGATGATCATAAAATTAAAATTGATTCCATTGGTAACCCTTAGTATCTTTTTTGAATCCTACCGCTTCGACAGACCCTTCTAAATCTTTTCTTATAGTATCTTGAGTAGATGTAGTTTCTATCCCTAACCTTAATGTAAGTTCATTATCTTCTCCTAATTTTGAATTTTCAAACCCAATAGCTGCTATATATACTCCTTGTATGGTATTTATTAAAAAAACCCATGGACCACAAAATTCAATAAAATTGATATCATCAGACATCATTATATCCCCAGAATCATGGTAAACTCCGGATTGTAGAATTCCATTACTATTAAAACGTTTATAAAATCCTCTAAACAATCTTAATGCTTCATCTCTAGATTGAGGGTCATCTCCAACGAACTTATGATAAGTGTCTCTTTGTCCCATAAATATTTATAATACTATTTATTTAAAAAGATTTATATGATATTGTCAACCTTTTAAAATCAGATAAACGATAAAGATGCAATAATAAATGTTTATAAAGAAGTTTTAACTAAAATACTTATGATAGAAAAAGAGGCTTTCAGACAGATTTTAAATTATGTTCTTGTAGTTATTTTGTTCGTTATAGCATTTATAATTGTAAAACCAGTATTTTTCGCAATAATCTATGGAATTTTATTAGCGTATATTTTTTATCCAGTATATACTTTTTTACTTAGAAAAATTAAAAACGAGACTGTTTCTGCATTTTTAGTTTGTTTCACAACATCTTTGGTTTTAATAGTTTTTTTGTTTGTTACTCTAGGAGCCTTATTAAAACAGGTAATAAATTTTTATCTTAAATTGCAGGATATCAATATAGGAGAAATAATAGTAAAAGCCCTTCCTAATTCTATTATTACTCCAGATATATCTGCAACTATAATAAGCACAGTTAATAGTTCTGTATCAAAATTACTTGCAAGATTTGCGAGTTCACTAGGAGATTTTGTTATAAATATCCCCAGTCTCTCTCTTCAGTTATTTGTATTAATTTTTGTATTTTTCTTTGCTTTAAGAGATGGAGAAAAAGCTTTTGAATATTTTAAATCCTTATCCCCTTTAAAAAAAGAAACACAAAATAAATTCTTTGCGCATTTCGAAAACATAACAAAGTCTGTCATAATAGGAGAAATAGTAGTAGGAGTTGTGCAAGGAATCATTGCAGGAGTAGGTTTTTACATTTTCGGAGTTCCTAATGCACTTCTTCTAACTCTTTTAACAGTAGCTCTTTCTATCCTGCCGATAATAGGACCCTGGCTTATTTGGATTCCTGTTGATGTGTATTTATTTGTATCTGGAAACGAAGGAGCAGGTTTAGGCCTTCTTATATATGGATTATTTTTGATTAACTCTGTTGATAATATTCTTAGGCCAATGATTATATCACGAAGAACGCAGATCAATCATGCAATTGTTTTAATAGGAATGGTTGGTGGATTATATGTCTTTGGGATAATAGGATTGATAATAGGTCCTTTAATACTAGCTTATGTGTTGCTTGTTTTAGAACTTTATAGAAAACAAGGACTAGAAGATAACGTTATCTTCAAACAGGTAGAGGGGTAATTCTAAATGAAACTGAAAGTAAAAAGATTCAATTTTTCAACAGGAAGGCCAGTATGCATGGTTAATGAAACAACTGCAAGAGAATTAAGTTTGTATGTGGGTCAGAGAATCCTGATAAAAAAGAATGGGAAAAAAATTATTTCAGTAGTGAATATTATTGAAGATACATTAAAAAAAAATGAGATAGCTGTTTCTAAAGAAATATCCAGTGTGTTAAATATACATCCGCAGGACAAAGTAGAGGTAGAAATAGCTGAACAACCACATAGCATTGAACTAATTAAAGAGAAATTAAAAGGGAGAAGATTAAAGAAAAAAGAAATTTATGAAATTATAGAAAACATTGCAAACAATGCATTAACAGAAGTTGAAGTTGCTTTTTTTGTTTCAGCAGTATATGAAGAAGGTATGTCAGTGAGAGAAACACGTTATTTGACAAAAGCAATGGTTGAAACCGGAAATAAGTTACGTTTTAAGGGTTTGGTTGTTGACAAGCATAGTGTAGGAGGCATTGCAGGAAACAGAACAACACCAATTGTCGTGAGTATATGTAGTGCAGTTGGTTTAATAATGCCAAAAACATCCTCGAGAGCAATAACCAGTGCTGCAGGAACAGCTGATGTCATTGAAGCAATAGCAAAAGTAGATTTTAATTATGACGAAATAAAAAAAATTGTGAAAAAAACAAATGCGTGTATGGTCTGGGGAGGGTCTCTTGGATTAGCTCCAGTAGACGATAAAATAATCAAAATAGAAAAAATAGTTAACATAGATTCTTTTGCCCAGGTTATTGCAAGCATACTATCAAAAAAAATTTCAGTTGGGAGCAAGTACATTTTAATTGACATTCCCTGTGGAAAATCAGCAAAATTTACTAAAAAAGAAGCGCAAAAGCTTAAAACCAGATTCTTGGAATTAGGAAAATTCTTTAAATTAAACTTAAAAATATTGATAACTGATGGGAATGAACCAATAGGCAATGGCATTGGTCCGATGTTAGAAATAAAAGATGTTATAAAAGTATTAAGAAGAGAAAATCCTCCTTTAGATTTAGAGAAAAAATCTGTTTTTCTTGCAGGAAAATTGTTGGAGCTATCTAAAAAAGCACAGCCAGGAGAAGGAATAAAACTAGCAACGGAAATTCTTAATTCAGGACTTGCCTTTAAGAAATTTTTGGAAATAATAAAAACACAAAAAGGAGATATAAAAAAAATAGCAAAAATGCATCCTGGCTATACTCACCATATCAAAGCTAGTAAAAAAAGCACAATAAAACATATAGACAATAAGCTTATAAACAACCTTGCGAGATTGTGCGGTTGTCCTGAAGATAAGGCAGCAGGCATTTATCTACATAGAAAAAAAGGCCAGGTTGTAAACAAACATGAGAAAATCCTGACATTATATGCGCAATCCGAAGAAAAATTAAAACATGCCCGGGCATTTTATAAAAAAAATAAAAAAAAGATTGTGGAGTATTAAATTTATAAACAAAATATTATTAATAAATCAGAGGAAATTAACTTCCACACAAAGTTTTTCCTTTGATGTTTAAGAAATGAAATTAAAATTTCCGAAAATTAATTTCATTTACTATACAAAAACAAAAAGGTGAATCATGCAGGAAATTTTTGTCCAGATAAGTATCATTATATTAATTGTTTTAGCAGTGTCTTTTATAATGCGCATTCTTAGACAACCGCTTATCATAGGATATATAATCTCAGGTATACTTATAGGACCGATTTTTCTTGATATTCTTCCAGAAGGAAACACTCTCAAAATTTTTTCAGAGATGGGAATATCTTTTTTGCTGTTTATTGTAGGATTACATCTGTCTCCAAAAGTTATTAAAGAAGTTGGGAAAATTGCTTTAATAACCGGTATAGGACAGGTGCTTTTTACAGTTTCTATAGGATATTTTATTGCTCGTTTGCTAGGATTTACTTCTATTGCTTCATGGTACCTGGCAATTGCGATTTCATTTTCTTCAACTATAATAATAATGAAACTTTTATCTGATAAAGATGCATTAGAGAAATTGTATGGAAAAATATCCATAGGTTTCTTGCTCGTTCAAGATTTTATAGCTATTACCATTTTATTAATAATTTCATCGTCTTCAGCAGGAGAGAATATTTTTAACACTGCGGTTTTCACATTCTTAAAAGGGTTGCTTATTTTTGTTATACTCGTTCCATTTACCTACTATGTACTACCTAAACTAAGCATGTTCTTTGCCAAATCGCAAGAATTATTGTTCATCTTTGCAATTTCATGGGGGCTTGGTTTCGCTGCTCTTTTTAACTATTTAGGATTTTCTTTGGAAGTAGGAGCATTAATAGCAGGAATTGTTCTGTCCCTAACTCCTTACAGCTTCGAAATTTCTTCTAAATTAAGGCCTTTGCGAGATTTTTTTATCATTTCATTTTTTATCTTGTTAGGAGCACAAATGGTATTCCAAGAAGTAATAACTATGATGTGGCCAGCAATAATTTTCTCTTTATTTATCTTGTTCGGAAATCCTCTAATTGTCATGACCTTAATGGGAATTTTTAAATATACTAAATATACCGGATTTATGTGCGGCCTTACTGTCGCCCAAATTTCTGAATTTTCATTAATAATAATTGCGCTCGGCGCCAGATTGGGGCATATTGATAGTAATATCATTTCTTTAATAACTGTAGTTGGTTTGACAACTATTGCTGGTTCTACTTATATGATTATGTTTTCTGACAAAATTTATCCTAAAATTTCCCGATTCCTTGGAATTTTTGAAAGAGAAAACATTAAAGAAAAGAAAATTAAAACAGAAAATTATCCTTATGTATTAATAGGAGAAAATAGAATCGGATTTTCAATAATGAATGCTTTTAACAAATTAAATAAGAAATTTCTTGTTATTGATTACAACCCAGATGTAGCGAAAAGACTTTCTTCAGAAAATATCGCATGCCTCTATGGAGATGTGTCTAATATAGATTTTTTAGAGGAAATTAGACTAGACAAATCCAAATTAATTGTTTCTACTATTCCTGACAGAGAAACAAATCTTCTGCTGTTAGATGTAATAAGAAGAAAAAATAGCTCAGTTATCATAATCCTAGCTGCTAGACAAATATCAGATGCATTTGAATTTTATGAAGCTGGAGCAGATTATGTTATCCTGCCTCATTTTCTTGGAGGAGAATATGTTGCTAGAATAATAGAAGGAGCAAAAGAGAGCAAACCATTATACAAAAAAGTAAGGCAGAAGCATATGAAAGAATTGAACAAAAGATTGATGAGAGGACATGAGCATCCTCATATAGAAAAAGATCATTCTTTTAAATTTAAAAAAAAGTATAGAGGACTTTGAATGACCCCAATTTCCGAAGGAAATCGCGTCAAAGTCCTTCTTAGAGAATTTTTATTTTTCAGGTTTTTCAAAATTCTCTATAAATAAAAAACTTTTACTCTAAGACACAAGTTTTTTTAAATGTCCGAATTCCACATGTTTAGAACATGTGGAAAAAAATTGCATGTGGAATTCGGAGCATGCTCAAAAACCATAGTAACTAAACATGCCATAGGTCTCTGACCTATGGTTTTTGACACGTTCAAAATCTTGTTCTAACTTTGATTTTGAATGTACTAAAAAACTTAATACTTAGCAACACAAGTTTTTTTAAATAAATCGCGTCTCTCTATTATATGGACAAACCAAGATCTCATGTTGAACAGCTAGCAGAATATGTAAAAAAGAATATTAAAAAAGGATACACCTTGGATGCTTTAAAATTTTCTTTAATAAATCAGGGTTACACAAGATTTTCGGTTGAAAATGCAATTGCTCTTGCGAATAAACAACTTGCAGAGGAAATTCCTCCAATAAAAGAAAAACCACAAATAACCTATAAAATTGAAGATAAAGAAATAGAATTAAAACAAAAAAAGAGTTTCTGGAATTTTTTGAAGAAGTTGTTTTCTTAGAGAGTTATCCTTAGGTAAATTTTTTTAACTAATCTCGATTCTATGATTAGGTATATACTGTTTTACCCATCTGTCAATAATAGGACGAACTATTACTGGATCAAATTTTCCATATTTTATATCTTCTCAATTATATCCATTAATGAATATTTTTTTTATGCTCATTAATTATCTCATTTTTAATTTTCTTAAAAATGCTTCCAGAGTTATCCATATTTTTTATTTCCTTCAATAATTTTCCTGCCTTTTTATATGGGTATCCTGAACCTGATAATATCCATTGAAATATTAATTTTCTCAATAAAGAGCAGGCTTTCTCTGGATAATTTTTAGCTAATTTTCTTGATAAAAGCTCTAGATACTCTGAGTTTGTTAGGTTTTTTGCATATTCATAGGAATTAAGATAATCTTCTTCATGATAATAGATTTTCGAGATAATCTCATTAATTTTTGTCTTTTTTGCTTCTTCAATTATCTCTTTTTTATAATTCTCCCATTCTTTTTTAGAACTTTCTTTTTTTAATTTTAAAATTAAGTCTAAACTACATGTATGTTTTGAAAGCTTAAATAATACTTCTTGAGCCTCCTTATTCTTTCCTAATTTTTTCAAAATTTTATATTTTCTTTCTTCAATCTTATTATCGTATTCTTTTTGTTTATTGCACTCTTCAAGAGCTTCTTTTATTTTTTCAAGTGAAATTAATTTATCAACATATTCAATAGAAAATCCTTTTTCTTTAGCAAAATCAAGGTATTCTTTATCAGCACCTATTTTTTCATAAAGTTCAAGATAAAAATCATCAAAATTTTCATTATCAAAATATTCTCTATCAATTTTGTAGTTCTCTTTTATCAACTCTATATCTTCTTTGGTTTTGCACATTCCATATAAAGCTTTTTCAATATCATTATCAAAGCCATATTCATCTTTCTCAACAAATTTCTTAATTTTTTCTATAAAACTTTTCTTTTCTTCAATTGTAGGTTTTATAGATGCAAAAATTTCTCCAAAGACCTCAAACCAGTCATTTAAAAAAAAGCTTAAATCTCCATCATCATGAACATTATCCTGTCCATTAATTAAGACCCTTGAAGTTTTATCCATTTCTTCTAATAAATCCTTATTCCATGATGATTTATTCTTTTTTATTCCCTCAATGATGAGTTCAAGTTCTTCGATTAACGCTCTAACTTCATTCCATTCCCAAAAATCTGAAAATAAATTTTTAACCTTCCTATAAATTTCATTTTTTCTTATTGTTATTAAGGATTTCAATTTTGGCTCTTTTGACAAAAAATTTGTTATTAAATCAATAAGTTCTTCTTTGTTTTTCTTATGAAGTATTTCATGAATGGTTTCTTCTTTTTCTAAGGATTTTGAAGAATCGGATTTTGAATTCTCCTCGTTATAATTCTTTTTTTCATTAACCCATTTTAATAATAATGCGACAGCATGCTTGCAGTTAAAATCACAAGGGCATGTGCAATCGCAAACTATCTCTCCATCTGAGTCAATTGATATTGTTACTTTATATTTATCATTTCCAATGACAGTTCCAATTAAAGTTTTATCATCAATTAGCTCAATATCTTTTACAAGTCCTTCTTCAAAATACTCTTCCCCTCTTCCAAATATCTCACTGTCAAACAATTCTTCAATATCCTCTATCCTTATATCATTAAGAGTGTTCATTTTCATAAAAAAATACTCCAATAACCATCAATCATTTCATCAGCCACAAATTGTATTAGCTCAGAATAATCTTCAATTCTAACTTTTAATAAATCTGAATTATCAGCTTTTCTTATAGCCTTTAGATATTTCTGACGATTTTTGTTCCTTATAATCAGAGGAGGATAATTGTTTTTTATTAAAATATAATTTAATATCATCCTTCCAGTTCTTCCATTTCCATCCATAAATGGATGTATTTTCTCAAATTTATGATGAAATATTTGTCCGAGAACAAAAGTATGAAATTTATCTTTATTTTCATTATACCATTTTATTAATAAATCCATATCAGTTTTTACATAAGGTGCAGGAGTTGATTTAAAATTTGCTTTTATGACTCTAACATCCTGACTTCTATATCCAATTCTATTATCTATAGAGGACTTTGAATAACCCCTATTTCCGAAGGAAATCGCGTCAAAGTCCTTCTTAGAGAGTTTTGAATTTTGAGGTTTTTCAAAACTCTCTATATTGTATAATAGTTTTTTATGGATATTTATAATGAATTCATTGGTAATTTCATCCTTAGATTTAGATTCTATCAAATCAAAAAAAACTTTTTCAGTGTTCTGTAAATCATAAATCTCCCTTAATGTTTTATTTTTAGGTGTTTTCCCTTCTTCTAATAGTTTTTTTGCTTCCTGTAAATTAATTGTATTTCCTTCAATTGAAGTAGTATTATATGCAAATTCTATGAGAAAATTTTTTAATATTTCTTGTTTTGTTAAAGAATCAAGTTTCTGAAACTCTTTTATATAATGAAGTTTACAAGCCTCAATATCTATAAGTTTATCACCGAGAAACATATCTTGTTTTAATTTTAGCTTCTTGACCTCTTCAATAAATCTGTTAGATTCAAGGAAATTATGAATTGTTTTGTAAGCCTTTCTTATTCTCTCTTTATGCTTTGGAAGTTTTTCTAATGCTTTTTTGACTTCTTCTATATTGCTTCCTAAATAAGCTAGATCTTTATTGATTACTCTGTTCCCCCTTCTTTCAGATGCCCTTAAGTAATAATATTCTTTATTCCCAATAGTTTTTTTATAAATATATACCATTAAAAACCTAAGAAAAACGAGTTTATAAATTTTACCCTCTACAAATAATAATTAAAATGTAAGGGGTAAATCGCCACCGCCATGCTCGTAAGTCTGCTCGTTATTTCATCATTAGTTAGTCTCGCAAACTTACTCAATCGAACCGCAACAAAAATGCGGATGACTTAGATTAGAATCCGAAGGATAAAAAGATTGCAAAGCAATCTCTTAACGCCACCGCCAAGAGTATAAAAAAGTTGTAACAGTTAGCATGTTATCTATTTATTACTTCTACCACCTCCAACCAAGCCAAACTTTCACTACTGACTTCTGAAACGTTTAATAGAGAAGATTTAAATATAGTTTTTTAGTTATTTCCTTATGAAAAGAGTATTAATAGTATTAATTTTATTTTTATCATTATCAACATTCTTAACTCCATTTATCTTAGCTGATGATAGAGAAAATAATGAGAGAAATTATTTTAAAAAGATCTTAGATGTTCTAAAAGATATTCTTGCTGAATTAAAAATTATATCAGGAAAAAATGAAACTATTATTGTTGAACCGAATATAACTGTTAATCCTAATATAACCTTACCTGATGAAGAATGTGAATTTGAGAAGTTAAATCAACAAAAAGTTAATATTAACGTTGGTATTGATAATATAGGTTGTTGTGGATATCACAATTTTACCGAAATAGTTCATATTCCTTCAGAACTTATGTATGAAGATGTTGATGTTGTAAGTGGTATGGTGGTAGCTGTAGATAACTCTGGAGGAAGTAGTATTAATGTAAACGGAGTAAATTGTTTTACTGTAGACAATACAGGGCTGCTTGTAAGAGATCATCGAGAACCTTTAGTGAGCACGTTCAGAGAACAAAGAATATATAAACTTCCTCAAAGTTGTATTGATGCCTTCGTTCCAGGTTCAAATAACTTAACTATATCTATTCCTTCAAACAGTGGCGGATTTATAAATGAATATTATCTTGAAATGAAAGTTAAATCAGTAAATTGTTAATTTATTTCTGCCATATAGGTTTCTGTTACGAATTTCTATCTTTAGATTCATAAATACAGCTAGAAAACGCCATTTATAAGATTTCCTAACTGTAACAACTATTTTACATGCCACCGCCCTATCCGGTCGTTGGCATTTTATAGATAGCCATGCAACTTCATTTCATTCAGTTGCATAAAACTTCGATAATTTTCAATTCTAATCCTGTGATTAGTTGCTAAATTGAAAATTATCGCCACCGCCCGGAATCGAACCGGGGAGCCCAAAGGGCCCTGGTCTCAAGCCAGGTGCACTACCACTATGCGACGGTGGCTTAAAATTTATTCACATAGGATTTGTTGAAACTTAATCCCGGAGGGGTTATATCCTCAACATTGTCTATGTGGATAGGTTTTTATTTCTTTTAATAAAACTATTAGAATTAAACAGATTATAAATTTAATTATTGTTGTTTAAACGATAATATAAATACTTATAGAGAACTCCTATGAGAATTCTTAAACCATAAAGCTTATCTATTATTTAAGCTTTATTATTTTGAAACATACGACAAACTCCTATTCGTGGTCAAG
>JAGVWY010000043.1:0-1180 GCA_018304055.1 Candidatus Pacearchaeota archaeon | reverse complement strand
ATAAGAGCATGAATTCTTGATTTTTTTTAAGCATTGCATATGAAATACAACATAACTTTCTTGCTACAGCACAAATAGCTTTTTGTTTTCCTTTTTTCTTTGACAGATTTCCGTAAAACCATTTAAACCTGTTTGCTTCTTTTGTTCTTACTAAAACCCATGATGCCTCGATAAAACAAGTTTTCAAATCTTTGCTAGATTGTTTGATTAATCTTCCGAATTTTAAAGTACTGCCAGATTGTCTTATTCCTGGAACAAGCCCGGCATAACTGGTGAGTTTTTTTGAGGATTCAAATCTGTTTATATCTCCAATTTCAGCAATAATTGTTAAGGCAATTGTATTACCTATTCCAGGAATTGTTTTTAATAATTGCACTCTGTTATCTTTCAATGCAATTTCTGAAAGTTTTTCATTAATTTTATTAATCTCAAAATTATAATGTTCAAGCATATTAATGTAACTCACAGTTATTGATTTCATATTAAAATGTTTTGTTTCAATTTCTTCAACAATCCAAGCCATTGAACTCTTGCATAAAGTTTTGTAAGGTAGTTTTAATCCAGTCTTCGTTAATATTGATTGAATCTTGTTTTTGATTTTGACTTTTCCTTGGACAAGAGATTTTCTTGCTCTGATGATATCTCTTAGCATTCTCACATCTTTTGAAGGAATATAGCTTTCAGATACAAGATTTGCCCTAAGCAAATCTGCTAATGTAGACGCATCAACTTTATCTGTTTTTATTCTTGCTTCTGCGATTGCTCTAGTTTTAACTGGATTTGCTAGTTTTATTGGATATTTCATTTCTTCAATCATATCATAGATTGGTTCCCAAACTGAAGTTGATTCCATTACAATTTTTGTTTCTTCTGGTTTATACACAGAAAGGAATTTCCTAAAACCTTCTTTACTATTTTCAAACTTTTCATTTTCAATCTCTTTTCCCATTTCATTTTTAACAACAGCAACTGTGAATTGCTTATGAATGTCCATTCCGATGAAGTTCATTTTTTAGATTACCTCCTTACATTAATTATTAATATTACTTAGAAATTTCAGGCTGGCAGAGCCGACTGAAATTTCAATATTAACTGCCAAAGGCAGCTATATTTTTATTATTAAATTAAAGACAAAGTCTTTAATCTATTTTTCTAGAATTCTCATGACATCTTTGCATAA
>JAGVWY010000042.1 GCA_018304055.1 Candidatus Pacearchaeota archaeon | reverse complement strand
TTGTTGTTTACAGCAAGAAACCTCCTCCTAAAGATATGTCGAAGATTAGCTCTTGGATTAATTTACCTAACGGAGTTGCCCGTTAGGGCATTAACTTGTATAAAAAGGCTTAAAAGTGCTGATGTTTTTAGATGTTTATAGGTGTTTTAAAACTCAGAGTAAAAATGGTCAAAAAAATAGAAAAAAATAGTGAGAGGATTAACTTAGTTATCCCTTTCAAGCTTTTTCAAAAGCTTAAAGAAGAAAAAACAGATTTTTTTATCCAAATGTTCAAAATATTATTCTTGAAGCATTAAGAGAAAATTATTACAAGAAAAAAACAAAAGGAAAAAGTAGAAGAGAAACCTAAATATTAATTTATTTAAAGCTGCTTCAAAAAAAAGTTTTAGCTAATTTTCGCTTCTAGAATTTTTGACAAATAAAAATCTAAAGATGCTGTCAATTCAAAATATATCTTTTAGAATATATTATTCAATCATAAAAGTTCTTTAAAATAAATTGATAGATACGTTTATATGAATGGCTTGTCTTATAAAAATAAGATGAAAGATAAACAGTTAAAACTTATTGTCCAGATACCTGCTTATAATGAAGAATCAACAATAGCTCAAGTCATAAAAAATATTCCGAGAAGGATACCAAACATTAATGAGGTAAAAGTATTAGTCATTGATGACGGCTCAACAGACAAAACCTTTGAAGAGGCAAAAAAATCAGGTGCAGACTATATTTATAAGAGCACTGTTAATAAAGGCTTAGGGAAAAATTTCCAAAAAGGCATAGAAATCTCATTAAAGAAAGGTGGTGATATTATTGTTAATATAGATGGAGACGGACAGTTTAATCCGAAAGATATCCCTGTTTTAATTCAGCCTATTCTTAAAGGAGAGGCAGATATGGTAACTTGTTCAAGATTTATTAATCCTGGGCTAACTAAAAACATGCCAATGTTAAAAAAATGGGGCAATAAAAGATTTACGAATTTAATTTCAAGGATTACAGGAAAAAAGTTTAGCGATACTCAATGTGGATTTCGTGCCTATAACAAAGAAGCTGCATTAAGAATGAATTTAAATGGAAAATTTACCTATACCCAAGAAGTTTTTATTGACTTGGCAGAAAAAGGAATGAGAATCAAAGAGATGCCATTAGAAGTAGTTTATCACAGGGATAGGAAATCGCATATTTCCAACAAACTATTTAGTAACTATGGTCTTAAATCACTAGCTATTATCGCTAAAGCAACAAGAGATACTCAACCATTAACATTTTTTGGATTACCTGGATTGATTATTTTTGTTTTAGGTGTTATAGGGGGAATTATTTCCTTTATATATTGGCTAACTCATTTTGTTACAACTCCTATAAGAATGTTGTTTAATGTTTCTGTATTCTTCGTGATATTTGGATTATCTTTAGGGGTATTAGCATTGCTTGCAGATATGCTTAAAACAATTAAGATAAACCAAGAAGAAATTTTATACAAATTAAAAAAGGAAGAGGTAGATGGAATACGATAAAAATAGGATCCATAAATTTTCTTTATTATAATTTATTGCTAATAATTTTTTATTATGTATAATCTTGATTACCTTATATTCATATTATTTATTATTTAATTCATTATAACAGCAATTATAAATTATATAATCAAAAATATGGATTTCGAACTATGAATTAAACAATACTATAGCATTTAAATGATTTCTAGATAATTTTATATTAATGAAATAACTTATAAAAGAGATGAAACAAAAAAAAGAAGGTTTAGTCAACAATAAAGTAACGATAATTGGCTTGGGAGAAATAGGTTCAGATACTCTTAAAGAGACAAACAAAAAAAGAAAAGATGTTTTTGGTGTAGATATAAATCCTAAAATCCTAAGCAAACTATCTTCAGAGGGTTATAATGTAGGAAATGAAATTCCAATAAGTGATGTTTATATTATCGCTGTTTATCTAACAGAACAAGTTATGGAGGTAATAAAAAAAATTAATTGTACTAACAATCCCTTAATTGTTATAGAATCCACAGTTGAACCAGGAACTTATAAAACAATACAAGAATGGAAAAAGAAAAACAATTATCGATTTGATATTGTGTTATTTCCTCATAGATTTAATCCTCAAGACAAAGAACACCACATTTTTAATCTTAATAGAGTTATTGGCGGGGATAAACTATCAATAAAACGGGCAATTAATTTTTACAAATATTTCATGCCTCTTAACTTAATTCATGTAACAACTCCTGAAATAGCAGAACTTTCTAAGCCAATGGAAAATGCTTATAGATTCCTTGAGATAGCAATAGCAGAAGAGATAAAGATGCTGTGCGAAGAAAAAGGCATAGATTTTAATAAGTTGAGAAAAGCAATGAACACAAAATGGAATATTAATGTAAAGGAAGCTAAAAATGGAATAAATGGAAAATGTCTACCAAAAGATACCGACATAATAAACAATTTTTTTGATGAAAACAAAATAATAAAAAATGCGATAGAAATTGATAAAAGGTATAAGGAGTATGTGAAAAAGAAAAAAAATGTAAGTGGAGAGTGATCTGCCCAAACCTTTTACACACATACATGTTGGATACTTTGCATCACACAAAGATTTTACAGGGTTCAGTCCACCTACAAATAATAAAGAATATAATAATAAATAAAACTTTCGCTCTAAACAATAAGCAAAATGAAAAATGAAATGGAGAAAGATGATTATCATGTTGATATGAGCGGTAGAATTTATGAGGGAAAAACAGTGGGAATTGCAATTGTGGGAACAAAAATGAAAGAACATTATGGTTGCGCATTAAAAGGAAATCTTATCAAATTAATTAAAAAGGAACTTTATAAAAAAAATATTTACAATGATTCAGCTAAAATCTATGCTATCTGTATTTATCTACTTATTAAAGAAATTCAAAATAGAATAAAAACTTTAATTATTTGCAATGATGAAGATTTTATTATAGTGAAAAATAATCTTAAAAAATTACTCCGAGATTATAATTTTGATATAATAAATATAAGTGAATTTAGGAAGAGATTAGGAAGGAACATTGGATCATTAGCAGATAATTATGCGAGAATTTACAGAAGAAGAGCATTAAAACCTTATAAACAATTAAAAGGAAAAAAGTTGAACGTTGTAAAAATTACATATATATTAATTAAACAATACTGGGGGGAATTAAATTTAGAAACTAAGTAAGCGATGAGCGACCTTCCCAACCAATCATCCGCATAAAGCGTTGGTCAGTTTGAATAATCAAACGTTTTACGGAGTCGGTTCGCTTACAAAAATAACAATATATGATAATATATAAAACTTTCGATTAAAAATGAAAAATAAAATAACCTCAAAAAAGCGATTGTTAGTAGTAACATCAACATTTCCTAGATGTCAAGAATCAATGATTCTTGAGCATGATCAAGAACAGCAGTTCTTGACATGGAAGGATGATACTATTCCTACTTTTGTATATGAATTGTCCAGGAGATTAACCGATGAATTAGCAAAATGATACATATAATCATAGGAACAAGAGCGCAGCTAATAAAAATGGCACCAATTATGTTAAATTAAGAGGGTGAAAAAATAAAATGCGAATATTTTCAACATAACTCCAATCCATATTCCTTAAATCGCTCAAAATGTTTTTTATTCGTAGTCTTTAAGGGAATTTTTCTATTAATGCAGATGCTTCCTAGTAAAAGATCTCTAGGTCCTCGAGGCCTAATCCAATTCCTTTATGCCTTAATTCTCTACTTATTTTTCCAGCTAATAGTGCATCATTTGTTTTTATTGTTTTTTTAGGAAAGCTATTAATTAATTCTTCAATAACCAAGATGTCATGATCACTTTCACCTCCGCATGCTAATTCAAACGCGTTTATTTGTGTTGTAACTAATATTTTATCCTTAAATTCATCAATATTTGCTTTTCCTTTCATTATATCAATTAATTCTGTTGTATCTAAACATATTATATCTTCCATTTTTTCCACCCTTTATCAAGATTTTTTAAATAAGTATCATTAAAATGAGGCAATGAACCATAAAATTTCTTTATTAAATAATCGCTATTAATTTTTTGCCTTAGCTTAAGTTTACTTTTTATAAGAGCTGTAAAGCTTCTGTCTTTCTTCATTTTTTTTTAGCAAGTTATAAAGCTCATCGCTTATCATTATTGGTTTTGCCATTGTATATATACTAATAATATACTAATATATAGGTATATATAAATATTTATTTGCCGCATTAATAACAACCAAAATTATGATATATTCTAACAACCACAATATAACAATTATCAAATAACAATCAAAACGAAACAATACAGAAATTTTTAATTTAAATTGAAAATTTCTGTCTATCCAATTTCTTAAATAAAATATATATAAAAGAAATTAGATATAATTAAATATACTTCTCAAACCTTTTTATATCATGAAAAATGAGGTAAAAAATAAAAAAAGACTTTTAGTAGTGGCATCAACATTTCCAATATGGAAGAATGATACAATTCTTCCTTTTGTATATGAATTGTCCAGGAGATTAACCGATGAATTTAATGTATATGATTTAGCCCAACATTATCCTGGTGCTAAATCCTTTGAGATTTTGGATAATATGAAAGCGTATCGCTTTCATTATTTTTTAAAAAAATATGAAAAATTAGCAGGAAATACGGCAATTCTTCCAACATTAAGAAAAAATAAATTTTTCTATTTCCAATTTCCTTTTTTTAACTAATATTCAAAGGGAAATTGATATTTAACTTATTTAGAGTTTCTTTAAGTATTTTATATCTTTTCTTAAAATCTATGATCCCAACACCTTTTATTTCGTTTGTTTTTTCATCTTTAGTTATAAATATTCCTGGTTCTATTTCATCAGAATATTCAGTTTCTGGGGGAATACCAAATGTTATCTCTAAAAAATCTCCTTCTTCATCATAATAAATTTCATATATTTCATTTACCATTTTATAGTTTTCTCAAACAAAGCTGTAATAATAAATCCATCACCATTTAAGTATTTAACTATTACTTTTAAATATTTTTTTGGGCCCTCCTTTTGTTTATAATAATTGTAGTAGTAGTATTTATCACCATCATAAGGCAGAATTATTTTCAGAGGTTTTTTTAAAGTTTCAATAATGTGTTCTTTATTTATTGCAACTTGAGGATGTTTCATTGTTATATGACTCCACTGCTTTTTTGTCAATCTAATTTTCCTTCCTGTTTTGTCAATTACTTCAAAAACATAATCCATAAAACAATAAAATAAAATACATATAAAAATTAATCTATATTTTTGAATTTATTTCATTTCATAAAATTCCAAAATATACATCAAAAAACAATATTCATAAAATGATAATTAATCTGAATGAAAGATTAAATATACTCAATTTACCTCATTATAATATGATAAATGAGGTAAAAAAGAAAAAGAAGCTTTTAGTAGTAACCTCAACATTTCCAAGATGGAAAAATGATACTATTCCTCATTTTGTTTTTGAATTATCAAAAAGATTAACTGATGAGTTTGATGTCTACGTCCTCGCGCCACATTATCCTGGTGCTAAATCCTTTGAGATTTTGGATAATATGAAAGTATATCGTTTTAAGTATTTTCTCACAAAATACCAAAAACTTGCTGGGAATACTGCAATATTACCAACATTGCAAAAAAATAAATGGTTTTATTTTCAAGTTCCTTTTTTTCTCATTGGAGAATTTCTAGCTTTGTATAGATTAACAAAAAAAATTAAGCCCGATATAATTCATGCTCACTGGATAATTCCACAGGGGTTTGTTGCAGCATTAAACAAAAAGATTACAGGAGTGAGATATATTGTGACAAGTTGGGGGGGAGATATGTTTGTTTTCAAGAAGCAAGGCTTTTTAACTAATTTACTAAAAAAGGTTTATTCTTTCATTCTAAACAACTCAAAAAAATCTACAAGCGTTAATATGGTTTTCTTGGATGAAATGAAAAGGGTTGCGAATGATAAAGATAAAGTTGTTTATATTCCAAATGGTATTGATACTGAGCTTTTCAATCCCAAAAAAAAGGATTTATTAATTAAGGAGAAATATAAAATTGAAGACTCTTTTTTATTATTTGTTGGTAGATTATCTGAAAAGAAGGGTGTTAGATATCTAATTGAAGCTATGTCAGAAGTTGTTAAAAAATCTCCTAAGGTAAAGTTAATGATTATTGGGAAAGGAGAATTAGAGAGTGAATTAAAGGATTTAACTAAAAAGTTGAAAATGGAAAATAGTATTATTTTTACTGGGGCAATTCCAAATAAAGAACTTCCAAGATATTATGCGACAGCAGATATTTTTATTGCTCCATCAATAACGACAAAAGATGGAGATAGAGAAGGATTTCCTACGGTCTTTCTTGAAGCAATGGCTTGCGGAAATTCGATCATTACAACGAGAATTGATGGAATTGAAAATATTATTCAAGATGGAATAAATGGTTATATTGTAAATCAAAAATCTTCAAAGGAATTAGCAAGAGAATTAATTGAATTAATTCAAAATAGAAAGTCAATTAAATCTGGAAAAGATACATTCATTTTAATAAAGAATAATTATGATTGGAGTATAATAAAAAATAGATATAAGGAGATATTAATATGAAAAAAGAAGAGAATTATGAAACCTTAAATAAAATTTGGCAAGAATCTTATGAAATTGGTTCTCCAACTTTTTTAATAAGACAGAAATTAATTAAAAAACTAATAAAGAATTCAATTAAAAATAATTTTTTAGTATTAGATATAGGATGTGGCAATGGTTATTATATTGATTTATTAATTAAATATAATCCAAAATATTATGGAGTTGATTTATCTAATTTTTCTATAGAAAATTTAAAAGAAAAATATCCAAAATTAAATTACTATTGCGGCGATTTTATGCATTTTAATATTAAAAAGAAATTTGATCTCATAATTATGAGTGAAGTTCTTGAACATATAGAAAATGAAGATAAAATGTTAAAAAAAATTCATTATCTTTTAAAAAAAGATGGAAAATTGATATTAAGTGTGCCATTTGATCAAAATTTGTGGTCAAGGTCTGATGAACTTGTTAATCATAAAAGAAGATATACAAAAAAATATTTAAAAATGATAATAGAAAAAAATGGATTTAAAATAAATGATATGGTTTGTTACGGATTTCCTCTTCTTAGAATTTACTGGCTTTTAAAAAAAAATTTTATGAAAGATAGTTCTATAAAACCGATAAAACCAAAAAAATCAATGATTAAAAAGATTTTTTTTAAAACTATAAATAAGATATTTTTACTTGATTTATTATTAACCAATACAAATAAAGGAGTGGGACTAATAACTATTTGTTCTAACAATTCTGTGAAATGAAAATAAAAAATGAGATTCTAATTAAAAATTTAAATGTAATATTATTAATTTTTATAATATTTCTTATTATATACATAAACTATTCTTCACATGTTTTTCATTCAGATAATGGAAATTTAATTAGGAATTCCCGTTTTCTTCTAAATGAGGGAAGTAGAAACTTAATAATTAAATTTCACCCACCTATTCCCACTTATATTTTATCAATATTTTATCTTTTAAATTCTGATTTCAATTTTATACTATTTAATACCATTTCTTCAATATTGATAATTTTAGTTGCATGTAAATATTTTAAAAATAATTTATCTATAACATTTTTTTTATTAAGTATATTTTTTTCTTTCACTTTCTTAGATTTAGGCAGATATTTAGCACCTTATCCATTACTTTTTCTATTTAATTTTTTAAGTTTTTATTTTTTAGATAGGTATTACAAAATCAAAAATAAATCTTTTCTTATTTTATCATCAATTTTATCAGGGTTTTCTCTTTTTATTTATGGAACCGCCCTCATTTTTTTTACAGTACCTTTTTTTTATATAATATTTAAAGATAAAAAATTAAATAATAAATTTAATAATTTAATAATTTATTATTTAATTTTATGTATGATAACTCTCCCATGGTTCATATGGCATTTAAAAATTGGAGGTATAAAATATTTTTATTATTATCCTTTAAATTTTTATATTATCAAGTATTTACCTTATGTAAATTCTAATTTTTGGGATTATCATAGAGTCTTTGACTTTAAATATCTAACACAATTTTATAACATTTATACAACTGAAATAATAAGCGCGTTTTATTTAACATTTTTACTTATTAGTATAATTGTATATAGAAAAAATTTAGAAATGTTTTTTTTAATGATGATTTTACCTGTAATACCTACATTAATTGCCATAGTATCCCCTTTTTCGAGATACATTTATTTTACAATTATACCTTCTTTAATAATTTCATCTCAAGGACTGTATTTATCTATAAAAAATTCTTTAAGAAATATGAAAATTGTTTTAATATTTTTATTTATAATTTTTCTAAGTTTATCTATTATTACGTTCATTTCTCATTTTCAAGAAAGTAAAAATTTATGGGATATACAATATGATGATTTTAAAAAATTTAAAAATGTAATAAACGAAACTAATTGTTTTATATTTGCTAGGTTTTATTCTCCTCAGAATATGTTTGATAAAAATATTTTTTTTATAATTCTTGATTTTTCAGAGGAAGATGCAATTAGTTTTTTAACTTCTTCTGAAGATGAATTTATAAACATATCAAGGAAATATAACATCTGTTATTTCGTCACATATAAAAATATTAGAAGATGGGAAATAGAATATTATGGATGGGTACCTTTTTATTTTAATAAGGATGTAACTCATTATAAAAATTTAGAATCTTCTGGGAGAATAGAGAAAATATACTCTGGAGAAGTCTATAATTTTTACCATTTAAAAAATGCCACAACCATATAAAACTCTCGCCTCCATAGCAATTCTCATAGTCCTCTTAGCCCTTGCTTTATTTTATCTCTATAATAATTTCCATGAATTTAAACAACTTTCCTTGAAAAATGTTTATCTCCTTGTACCTCTCATTATAATTTTTCTAATAAATTATTTTTTCATAGGATTGGCAAACGTATTTATCCTAAAACCGATTAATGTAAATCTTAAATTTTTAGAAGGATTTCAGCTTGCAATTATCACAGGATTTTATAATCTTATAACTCCTTTTAGAGGAGGAATGGTCGCAAAAGCTTTTTATCTTAATAAAAAACATGATTTTCCATATACTTATTTTTTATCAACTATAGCTGCTTCATATGTGTTAATCTTTCTAATAGCAGGAATTAGCGGATTAATAACTAGTTATTTGATATATAACTCTATAGGTAAAATAAGCTTGATAATTTTAGGGATATTTTTAACTGCAACAATATCCATGTTAGGAATAATTTTCTTCTCTCCTTCATTAAATGAAACAAAATATTCTTTGATTAATAGAGTTATTAGAGTCGTTAATGGATGGAATCTAATTAAAAAAAATAAAAAAACTATTTTCCTTGTCACTTTATTATCTTTATCACAACTATTATTATCTGCACTTATGTTGTATCTTCAATTTAAAGTATTTGGAATTCAAATTAGTTATACATCTTCATTATTCTTAGCTTCGTTAGGCAGTCTTGCAATAATTATTGCAATAACTCCAGCAGGCTTAGGCATTCAAGAAGCCATAACTGTTTTCTCTGCCTTAACATTAGGAATAAGTCCTGCTGAATCTCTCGCTGCAGTTCTGATTGGCAGAGTTATTTCCATGCTTGTCTTATTCATTCTAGGCCCTATTTTTTCAGTTATTTTGATTAAGAAAAAATGGCTGTGAAGAAGTCACCAAAAGAATTATATAGTAAATAAAATAATAATGAATATGGAATCTGTAAATTTAACTGAGATTTATGAAAAATTAAAAGAAATAGAAAAAAATATGGTAACAAAAGAAGAATTAGTAGAAGCTATAGAGACCCTTTCTATTTTATCTAATGAAGATACAATGGAACAAATTCGTTCAAGTGAACAGGACATTATAAATGGGAAATTTAATGTAATAAGATCAGTTAAAGATTTATAATGGAATGGAAAATTATATCTACAGATACTTTTTCTAAGCAATTTCAAAAACATAAAATCATAGAAAGTTTGATTATGAAAGATTTGATTTTTATTAACTCTGTAAATAATTCAATAATCAGCAGATAGAAATGTTTATAAACAATTGTATCTAATAGTATACATATGTATCAAAAAAGAAACAGAGAATTAGAAGTAATTGCATTGTTCACAGGCAATTATAAAGCAGAATTTTATTTAAGGCAAATAGCAAAGCTAGCAAAGCTTCCTATTAAGACATGCCAAAATGTCTTATCAAACCTTGAAAAAGCAAAAATACTGAAAAGCAAAGTTGAAGGAAAAAACAAATATTTCTCTCTTAATTTGGATAATATTCAAACTAAATCTTATCTTTTGCAGGCAGAGATACAAAAACTTGACAATTTTTTAAGTCATTATCCTCAATTTAAAACATTCTTAAAATCAATTCATACTAATATTCCAATTATAATTTTTGGAAGTTTTGCCAGATTTAAAGCAGATAAAGATTCTGATATAGATTTATTAGTTCTTTCAAAAGAAGAACAAAAATTCTCGCGCCATCTTCTGCCTTATAAATTTCACCAAATTAATCTGATTGAAGATTCTTTTAAAAAAGCTTTAAATGAAAAAGAAGCAGTTATAAAAGAAATCGAAGAAAATCATATAATTTTTAATAATCCATCTTCATATGTGAATATCCTATGGGAGCACTATGGGAAATAAAGCGTTGGCTTGGTGTTTTAAGCTAAAAGACGGTTTAAGAATAGCTGAGCCTAATGAAAGATTGTCAAACTCTTATCTTGAACAATCAAAATCTTCTTTACTAAGAGCTGAAAAAGATTTGGATGATAAAGACTTTCTTTGGGCAACTGTTGCAATTTATTATTCCGAGTATTATGCGCTTTATTCTTTTCTTCAGAAAATAGGAATAAAATGCGAGAATCATGCTTGCTCAATCTTAGCAGTAACTTTGCTTTTAGGAGAAGATAAAACAAAAACAATAAGTTTACACAAGAACAAAAGAATAGACGCCCAATACTACATGAAAACTGATCAAGAAGATAAAATTAAAGAGATGCTAAAAGACGCAAAATTATTTGTAGTAGATTTTGATAATTTAGTGTCAAATTTATCTGAAAAAGAAATAAAAGAGTATAGAGAGATTGTTTCTAAGAACAAATAGGTTCCTTATTCAGCAGAAACAAATGGACTAAAGATATAAGATTTTTGACTTTTCAAAGAGAAGTATAAAGAACATTAAAATTCTTTTGCCGGTTAATGTTGATATACATTCGGATATTTTATATGACTATCATCATCTAAATATCTTTAAATTAGTTATGCTATAAAATTAAATGAATGTTATTAAACAAATACTCGAAAACAGTTTTTACCAGCTTGTTTTTGTTTACTCTGTTTTAGTTTTGTTTATCTCTTTCAATCTCATTTTTAAATATAGCTATCACATGGAAATTTATGCATTTATCCTAGCTGTTCTTGCAATATTCTCATTAAACGCTAACATTGATTTAAAAGAACAAGAAAAACATAACCAATATCTTTATTATTTCTTTTTGCTTCATGCATTAATAATCATATTTTTCTTTAGAGCTATTCCTTATAAAAATAACACAATTCCATTAGGTTATGATGCAGGAATTTACAAATATATCATTGAACATGGAACCAATTATGATAGATGGTTAGTTTCTTCTACAGAACCCGGATTTTTTTATTTCATGCAAATTATTAAAGAATTTTTATCAACTGATTTTATTTTAACTTATTTACTTATTATATTTAATGTAATTGTTGGAATATCCATATATCTAACTGCAAAAGAATTTTTCAATAAAAAAATAGCGCTTTTATCAACTATAATTTATTCATTATCATCAATCCAGTTTCTTGCCTTCTCTTATATGTATTACAAAAATATAATAGCCCTATCATTAGTATTATTTTCCATCCTCTTTCTTAAAAAATCAGAAAAAAACTCAAAATTTATAATTCTCTTTATTTTATTCTCGGTACTAACCGGAATTTTTCACAGGCCAACATTTTACATTCTCGGATTAAGCTATTTTTTTTATGCGTTTGTATCCCCTATTGATTTTAGTAATAAGAAATACAATGCTAAATCATTAATTATTAACATTATCTATGGTATTATAATATTAATATTAACTTTATTTTTTTATATAGGAAGATTCAGTCCAGCAATTCTGACAATGATTGAGCCAGTAACACAAGGTTTTTTCCAACCAGGAGAATCTCCAGGAACATTCATTAATTTTTTAACCTACCAGTTTTCAACTCTTGCTTATCTACCTTTCGCACTTATAGGATTTTTTTATCTTATAAGAAAAAGACAGTTTGATATGTTATTTTTTTGGGCCTTGCTAACTCTCATTATCGTTTATTTCCAGTTTTTCTTTTTTAACAGGTTTATAATTCATTTAGATATTGTTTTAATACTTTTGTCAGGAATTGGATTTTATATGATTACTGAAAACAAAAAGAAAGTAGGCGTTAGTGTATTAATAATTATGATTATTGCTTCTGCTTATATTGCCTATACTGAAGCTCTAAACACTAAAACATTAATAAATGCTCAAGAATTAGAAACAATTAAACAGCTTCAACAAACAGAAGAAAACTCTTTTGTTATGACTACTTCTTCAATTTATTCTCCTTGGGTTTTAGGTTACAGCAACAGAAAAACAATAGCTCCTGGATTATTTGATTATAATGTTCACAATAAACAGCAGTGGAATGAATTCTGGAAAACGAATAATCTAACCTATATAAAAGAAATTATGAATGCTTATAAAAAGCCATTGTATATTTTCATTGGAGAAAAACAAGGCGATAATCTCAAGAATTATCCTGATTGTTTCAAAATATATTATACTAAATTAAATAATACAATATATACATACACATGCTAAAATGGGGTGGTACTCAGAAAACTATAAGAAGAAAAATAAATTTATTTTTAATGAAGACAAGGATTCTTTTGAACTTCCCACAAGAGAAACAGAGATAAAAAAAATTATTGAACATCCAGTAGAACAAGCCATTAGAACAATAAAAAAAGAACCTTCTAAAAAAATAATATACTCTATGTTGTTAATACCCTTAATACTTATTATTTACATCATATATGCAAATTTCTTAGTGAGTAAAGAGTTTAATTATTTTTATGATATTGGAAATGATAATTACTTGTCTCCTCAATTTCGAGTATCGGAATATCTAAAAGAAAATAACATCACATACAGGAATTTAACAGGAGGCTTGGTCTATTTTTCAGTTCCTATTCCAAGAAATGCAGAAAAGATAAAAATAAAGACGAAATTTTATCCTTATTTTCCTGATGATTATGTTATGACTATAGGAGCAAAAGATAGGGAAGAATGGCATTATAAATGGAATCAATTATATAACCCTGCATTAAATAGACTTGATGAATTCCAAAATAAAGAAGGAGTATACTTAATTAATAAAAATAAATATTTACTTCCCCTAGATGAATTGAAATATGAAAGAGGAGTCATAATAGCAACTGATAATCCATATCCTTTATTACCAAATATAATTCTAGATTACAATAAAACAGAAACTCTAATTAATGTTAGTTTAAGGGGAGGGCATACTTTTTATATTTATGCTTCTGGAGATTTGGAAGTTAATGTTAAGAAACAAGATATTAATTGGTATGATGGTTCTGATGAATTACAAATTAGTTTGTATAAAGATGAAGTTCTAGTTAAAAATATTACTATTCCTGATGACGGAATTACAACTGTTAATAAATCCCAAGTAAAAATACAAACTGAAAAAATAACAATTAATAATTTAGAAGAAGGCGTATATAAATTAGAGTTCTCAAATTTTGATGGATTAATAAAAGAAGTGAAATTAAATACCAATAAGATTGTTGCTGAAATCATATTTTTGGCTGATAATGAATTGTATAATGTCGAGACAAAACCAAGTAGATTATATTTTGAGTCTTCTCGGGCAGGGCAGATAAGATTAATGACTTACCATTCCGTGGGAATCCAAAATATTAGTTATATGGAGAATGGTGTGAATAAAACATTTAATTTTTATCAGGAAGACAAGCCATTGTATATGAATATCAGTGCAGGGAAATATGAAATGAGTTTTCCAAAAAATGACATTATAGTTTCAGCTCCAGCATATTTTTCATTTGAAAAAAACCAGTATTTTGAACCGTTCAAGCAAGTTATCCTCCCAGTAAAAAATGATTTTGATTGGATAGAAAATAATGTGGATTACCTTGTTACAAATTACAAAAAACCTACAGAAGACAATGGATGGCTAATTGCAGAAACAGAATTTGACACAAAAAATAACTTATATTTAAAGGATAATCAATTAAGCTTAGTTTTCAATATCCCGCACCTTACAAATCCAGAGTTTAAAAATTACACTATTCCAATAGACTGGATAAATATAACAGTATATAAACCAGGATTTATAAATAAAAATAAAATGAATTAGAAGAGAATTTTGAAATGGAAAAAAATTTATTTAAAGGACAACTAGCATTAATGCTCAATCATTTATTTCAAACACTTTTGCTAACCTATCTTATTTTATTATTAACAGAACAAATATGGACAGGGCTTGTTTCATTATATCTTAATCTAAATTATCTATTGATAATCGTTATCATAGCTGGAATTTTAGACGTATTTTCAGAACATTCTTTTATGGAAAAGAAAAAGCCAAATTGGAAAGATTATTCTTTCATTATAATCCTTGGAATTCTAGGATTTGCAATTATTAAATTTAAAACATCAGAATTAGAGTGGCTTTCTTGGTTAATTTCAATTATCGCAGGAATTCTTATTGTTCTTATCTCTTTGCTTGTCTTAGAAGATGATGAAAATAGTGAAAATTTATATATGAAAGAATTAAAACCAAAACCCTACATTATAACAATAGGAATTATTTTATTATTATTTGCTATATCTTACATAATTACTTTTTTTGCAAAAATTACTTTTATTGAGAGTTTAAGAATAATTTTTGGTTCATTATATGTATTATTCCTTCCTGGATTTGTTCTAAGTTTTTTGTTTTTTCCAAAAAATGATGAAAGCTCAATAGATTGGATAGAAAGACTAGCTCTAAGTTTTGCTTTATCAATAGCAATTGTTCCTTTGACAATATTTTATCTAAATCTCATAGGCATAAGAATCAATTTATTAAACAGTTTTTTAACAATTCTTCTGATAATTTTACTTGGATTGGTTTTGCTGTATATTAAAGGGATCAAGAAATCATTTTAAAGATTTCTAATTATCTTAAAAATATTATACTAGTTTACACCGTCCATTCAGCAGTTCGATTCTTATCTTTATAATGCTAAATGCAATTGTGAGCAAAATGGCGCATTTATAGAAACAGTAATGAATTCAGTATCTCCGATGAAAATTAGTAATTCTTAAGTTAAAAGAAAAATTAAAGTAGGGCAGAGCCCTACCACTGTTCTCTAAAACAATGGGGATAATAAAGAGGTTTATAAATAAATGTCTTTCGCTTTTAAGGCTTGGAAGTGAATGGCTGAATAAATTGACTTGTTCTATAATTGAAGTTGGAAGAACTGAAAGCTATATTGAAACTGTTTCACCTTCACAAACAGATACCATCCATAAAGCAATTAAGAATATTGATGCTCAAACAATTGCCCATGAATTTGAAAGTATTGTTAGATGGGCATTACCGTTATTAGGATTGAAATGGAAACATGTAAAACTTGGTATAGATGTTACTGAAGATCCCACTTGGACAGAATTCGGAGCACAAAATGTAAGACCTTCAACACATAAAGGCATGCATCACATCCAAACATGGCAGTATCTTAATATTTCAATTATTGAACCATTTTTTGTTCCTTTAATGAGCGTCCCATATAGGCAAACAGATGATTTAGATACTTTAACAATTGATTTATTGAAGTACGCAAAAACATTGCCTTTAATCATTGATTTAGTTTTATTTGACAGAGGATTTTATCACGCCCATCTTATTGATTTTATGGAGAATCGTCGAGGGAAAAAGCCAACACCTTACTTGGTATTTGTGAAAAAAACAGATGCTGTTAAGGAGTATATTTATCAGACAGATTATTTTGATTGGTTTGAACATACTATGGAATACTCAAAAGACAAAAGTAAGTGGCATCCTAAAACTACTCTCGTTATCTGGAAACCTGATCCAATTGTTCATCCTGATGTTGCATGGCCGTTTGCTACGAATCAAAAACCAACTCAAGAATTAATGGATGTATATCCTAAAAGATGGGGGCATGAATCAGAATTTAGAGTTCATGATGAAGGGCATATAAAAAGTAAAAGCAGCCATCCATTGATCAGATTTTTCTATCACTTGCTTGGTATGGTTTTAATTATTTTATGGAGAATTCAATCAATTAGAAAAGAGCATGTTGTTTTTAAAAGATATTTAAAATTTGTTGAAAGAAAATATTCTGAACTTGTTATCTTTCCAGACCCTCCACCACCCATAATTTCTTATTAATAATAATCTTAACTAGCTAGAGCTATCTTACTTATTTGTAATTTTATCAGTTAATAAGAAAAATAGAAAAATTGGGTTAGACTAGTCTTCCCAATTTTTCATTTAATTATCAATCTGAAAGATTGCAAATTGAATAATTACAGCAGTATCGGAGATACTGGAATTAGCATAAACTTTAAATATAAGAAAAAACTTTATATAAAATGGTAGAGTGGCGAATGAAAGGGGATTATCTGAAGAATTGTAATTGTTCTGCACCTTGTTCATGTGATATTACAGGTATACCTTCACCTCATAAAGAATGCGAGGGTATGATCGGTATGAGGATAAATGAAGGTGAATTTGATGGAATAAAACTTAATGGCTTACATTGGGTAGTCTTGTATCATTGGCCCGGTCCTCTTCATGAAGGCAATGGAACTGTGCAAGCAGTTATTGATGAAAAAGCAGATGAAGATCAGCGTAATGCACTGCTTCAGATACTTAGTGGTCAAGCAGGTAACCCATGGTTTGAATTCTTGGCTTCTACTATTACAAAAATGCATGATCCTAAATTTGCTCCTATACAATTTGATTATGATAAGAAAAAACGTATTGCAAAAGTAAAAGTTGATGGAGTAGTTGAAACTGAAACAGCTCCTTTGCGTTTACCTAATATTGATATGAAACAAAAATATATAGTTAAACTTCCAGAGGGCATGGAATATAAAGAGTTTGATCTTGCCTTTTCAACAGTCCTCAAAGGAACCGGGAATATAAAATTTGATTTAAAACATACTCACAGCTCTCTAGCAACAGTTGAGCAGACTAATCAAGGTCTTGTTGCCTAATTAAACTACTTAAATCCCATATTTATGATTAGGAAAAAATATTCTGAAATCCCTATTCGCAACTTTATTTTTATTACAATAATAATTGCAACAATTGCTTCTTGGATTTATATTTTTGACAAGACAGAGAGTATGAATGGCAATTCTATGGGATTTACTATGGGCATGAGTATTATACCTTTTCTTGTTATCTGGACTATAATGATGGTTGCCATGATGTTTCCAAGTGTGTTTCCTATGGTTGCAAGTTTTGAACATTTTTACATCTCACGTTACAAAATGGGAAAGCCTATAGTGCCAGTATGGGTATTTCTTGCTGGGTATACGGCTATCTGGATACTTTTTGGTTTTTTTGTTTACTGGGGAGTTCTTGGTATTTCTTGGATAGCTAAACATTTTCCTCAAGGTCAAGGATATTCCTATATTTTTTTAGGAATATTATTTATCGTTGCTGGCGTTTATCAGGTGACTCCATTTAAAAATACATGTCTTGGTAAATGCAGATCTCCAATGGAGTTTATCAGAACATCATGGAGAGAGGGTTATAATGGAGCTTTTGTTATGGGTTTTGTACACGGCTTGTATTGTTTAGGCTGCTGTTGGCTTTTATTCCTTCTTATGTTTCCTATAGGTCTAATGAACATTACAGCTATGGGGGTTCTTGCTCTGATTATTTTCTCAGAAAAAACTCTTTCTTTGGGAACAAAACTAAACAAACCTTCAGCTATTATTCTTATTTTTATAGGCATCACTATAATATTATCACCAAATATTCTCAGAATATTTTAATAAAATATAATGAAAAATGAAATATACAGAATCAAAGATTTTAGAGGGTTTAACTCCCATAACCATAGATATCTCAGGAAAAGATAAAGTTTTGATTTTAAACTATAATGACCTTTTTCATGCACTATGATTTATGATGAAAATACTGCAATTTCATTCATTAGTTTATTTTATCAATTATGGAAAATCTCCAAAAAATAGTTTGTTACAAATAATATCCTTTATGATATTATTGTTTATACAAAGTATTCGCAAGTTTTTGTATCTTAAAGCGGTTCACAACCAACAAAAAATGTTAGATTCATATCGTTAATTTTTAAATTATCACCTATAATATCTATTGTTTTATTCTTTTTGTTAACCATTATTACTGCTTCTTCTTTAATTGGCTTGGTCCTGTTTATTTTATATTGTCCGTTAACAATCACTTTTAATCTGTTATTATTATTCTCTAATATTTCCCCAACTTTAAAATCATAACTTAATCTGCTTCTTCTTGTCTGGCTTGTCAAAGAGCCAGTGCCTTTGCTTAACTCATTAAGAGGTATATAAAAATTAATTTTATTATTTTTGTCAAACGCCGTCCCATTTACAGTTATATCTCCATTATTTCCTCTTACTGAACAACTTCCATCTGGATCTACTTTTCCTCGTATAATAATCTTGTCTCCTTTCTGTGTAAAATTCTGATTATCGAAGAACATTAAAAATAGAGTTTTGTAAATGCCCACACTATAATTACTAGTATTAAGCGTTATATTGTAACTTAAAACGCCATTACTAAAAACATAGCCATAACCATATCCATAACCAATAGAAGAAATTTGTTCTATTGTGATTCCTTCACATCCTTCGATTACTTTTCCTTGGGGGGAAAACTTACAGATTGTTGTTTTCGGGCCGTTTAACTCAAAAATAAAATGACTAATATTAAGAACTTCCTGATCTTCAATTGTAGTAGATGCAATAAAAGTAATATTTTCTCCTTTAGTAACATCTTTATCAGGTATTGACAGTTGAAGAATAAAAGCTTGTGCTGGTCCTGCAACAATAAGTAAAATAATTACACTTACAGTGATTAAACTAGAAATAAATAATTTATCAAACCTCTTTTTCATTATAAGAATAATGTCTTCAAATATATAAACTATTATCATTCAAAATAAGTAGTAAATTTTTTCTGTTATCACAAAAACGTAAATAATGACAGTAAAAAACAACAAAGAATTAATGAAGGCTATTTAAAAAGAAACTCATAGTTAAATCATTATTCAAAAAAGTTACAAAATTCAACTAAAAACTTTAGTTAAAGCAAGTCATGTCTAAAAATAGTTATATTAACATTTTCTATGGAAGCTGTGTTTCCAGCTTCGTCAAGAACGTTAAAACTAACATTATGGATACCCACATTAAAAATTACGCTTTTTCCACAAATGCCTTTTTTCAATCGCAAGCATAAAATTCTTTCTCTTGGCCTTCTATCATTATAATCAATATAATTTATTTCATCAAAATTAATTTCACTAACGTTAAAAAAGAAACTAACTCTTCTTTTATCAATAGTATAATTGAAAAAATTAATAACAGGAGGAGTTATATCAACTTTTAATTTTGTTTCTCTAGACATATCTGTTTGATTTACTATATCGCTAACATTAAACCAATATTCTATTTCTTGTCCATCAAAATCACTAAGATTAACATTAGTAACACAAGTGTATCTCCTGTCTAAATTGCAGTCATTCTCAATGTCTAAAGATTTGCTTCTCGTACTGTTTCCATAAAACAGTGTTACATTAACAGGATTGTTCTCGTCAAACTCTACCTTAAAAGTGCCATTTGCAAATCCTTTTTTTGGCTCTGTTTTCTTTATTCTTGGTTTTTTCGTATCAACAATAAAAGAAACATTCTCTTCATCAACTATCATATCATCTTTAATAGCTCTAAAAGTTAGATTATGAAACCCATCTCTAAATGATTGTAGTTTAATTTTATTATGTCCATAACCATCACAATTTTTTCTGCATAAACTTTTTTCCCTAGGCCTTAATTCACTCAAATCAATAAAAGTTATTTTATCAACAATGCCATTAACACTAACATTAATAGGAATTCTTTTTTCGCTATAGTTCTGATTACTAGGGGAATTAACAATAAGATCGAAAATAAATGCAGTTGTATTAACTTCAAAACTCCAAGAAAGATTGCTAATTCTTCCAGCATTATCCTCTGCATATATAGTTATATTATGTGTTCCATCTGAAAGATTTGTCAAATAGCTAACTAGAGCATCAAGAGGATTTGTTGCATTGCTTACATTAGCATTAACAACATTTCCGTTAACCCACATCATAACACTACTTTTATTTACACCAGAATTGCTTTGATAAACCTCATCTATCAAAGCTTTAATTAAAACATCATTATGACCAACAAGACTATTATTTTCAGGCATTAAATTTTTTATAACGGGATTTGTTAAATCAATAAAAAAAGTTTTGTTATCTAAAGATTCATTGCCACAGCTAAATTCACTGAACCAATTTAATTCTAAAGTCCCAGAACTATTTATCGGAGGTGCATTAGGAATATTCTCTAAGCCAAAACTTCCATTATATTTAATAGTCCCAGTTGAATCCCAGCGATAATAACTGTTTAAAAAATCAATAGTATCACTTATCAAAGTAAAAATCGGTTCTGTTACATACCATCCATTTGCCCCGTTAGGCATTACAGGAGCAACAGCTAATTGAGTGTTATTATGTACATAAAAAGTTCTTTCTCCATTTTTGAATAAATTACCAAAGCTATCATTTGCATAAACATTCCAAGTAACATTCCCTGGAATAATCTCGGATTTATTAATAATTAATGAATAGTTTGTTCCTAAAACAGAAGTAGGAGTTTTGTTAACATTAGTACCATTAATAGTATAAGAAAACCAGACAGAATCTAAGCCAGGTCCAGAAACATTTGCCATTAACGTTACATTTTTATCGTCAAAGGAGCATGCTGTTTCGCTTTTATTCTCTATACATATTCCTAACCAAGGAACAAATAAAACATTCGCAGATACAGGGTCTCCTAATCCTGATCCATTTCCAGAAGGTCCTGTACAATGCCCCCAGTAGTTAAAAGTTGCGTTCAATAAATTAAATCCTTCATTATTTATACCATAAGCTGAATTATTAATAATGTTATTATAATGTACAAAAATATTAGATGCGTTTGTTCCAGGATTAAGATGAATGCCTGAACTTGGGCCGGTACTATCACTAATAACATTATTTAAAATTTCTATCAAATTATGTAAAGCATTTCCATTCCCATTTTTAACAAAATCATACAAAGTAATGCCATCGCCATTGGCATCAATAGTATTCCCTTTTATGCCAATCATACTCACGAGAGCATCACCATCACTTCTGCTTTCAGCAGTTACAAATATGCCTCTATTTATACCTGTAATGCTATTATTCATTATTGAAATATTTTTTAACGAAGCATTTGCAGTAGATACATATGCTCTTGAGAGAATATTTATTCCAGCTCGTTCTGCATCAAATCCAGTATTATTGTCTCTTCCAATAATATTATTCATGACAACATTATATCCTGCTTTAACACCTGTTCCATGATCTCTAACAGCTATCTCGATGCCAACACCAGAATCATTAAAATCCCAGGCAATACCAGAGCCAACAGTAACATTATTATTTTTTATATTAGATTTATTTACATTAGTTAATTCAATTCCAGCGTAATCTGCATTATCAATAGTATTATTATAAATAGTCCAATTATCTTGTACATTGCCATCATCACTGCCAACTAAAATTCCATTCCATCCTAAATTATGAAGATAATTATTTATAATAACAATGTCTGAAGTTCCTGCATCCCAGGCTAAAATTCCAGAACCTATTCCTCCAGTGCAACATCCTGAATTATTAAAATTTTTTATTTCAAATTTTTCAATTACAACATCTGAAACATTAGCACTTCTCTTGAAAACAAATGCACTTGCATCTTGATTAAGTCCATCAATAACAGGCAAACTATTCCCTTTGATTACAATGCTTTTATCAATGCAAAACATAGCTAAATCACCATCACAGCTAGCTATTGGCTCGCTGTATGTTCCACTACTTACTATAATAGTATCGCCAGGAGTAGCATTGCCAATTGCATCTTGTATTTTTGCATAATCCCCAGGAACTTTTATTACATCATTTGTACTTCCTTTTGTTTCATATTTAAACACAAAACTTCCAGTTCCATCAGGAACTCTCTGCCAGGTTTTGTTATCATCATCACTATCACTTACATTAATATTATCAATTAAATCTCCACTTTCATTGAACAAACTTACATTCTCATTGTTATTAACTAAGTCATTCAAATTATTAATAACATAATATTTATCAGAACTTCCATTAACAATAAAAAACTTGTTATTATCTTTATCAGTTATATACCATCCATTTAAAACAATTTCATTTTCATTAAAAATTTCCACCCATTCGTTTCCGCTATCACTTCCTTGAGGGTTCAACTCAACTTCATTAATAAAAACACTAGCAGATAATAAAGGTATAATCAATAATAAGATAAGCATCTCTTTTTTCATTCCTTCTAAAATATATATCTCTATATAAAAGTTATTTACTACTATAAACAAATGAATTAAACTACATCAAATTCTATTCTTTCTGAAATAGCATTGCCTGCTTCATCCATTATTTTTATATCCACAACATGATGCCCTTTAATGAATCTTTTTTTAACGTTACAGAGTCCATTCACTAACCTCGAACATAATCTTCTTTCGCGAGGTCTGGATTCACTCTGGTCTGTATAACTTATCTCCCCAAAATTTTCTTCAGTCACGTCAAACATAAATTGAACATAACCTTTATCATCTAATGTCCAAAAATTATCGTTATTTAATACAGGAGCAGTTGTATCTACCTTTAGCATTTTTGCTCTGCTTAATGCAGTATTACCAACAATATCAATAAGTTCAAACCAATAGCTTATTTCCCTGCTTTCAAAGTCATCTAGATCAACTATTTTAGAACAAAATGTGAATTTATCTAAGGTACATTCACCAAGATTAATTTCAGAAGTTCTCATATCATCAGGAGTTCCATAATGTAGCAATAAAGAACTTGGATTATCCTCATCAAATTCTATTTCAAATAATCCATCTGCAAATTTTTTATCAGGAAAAGTCCTCTTTATTCGAGGGTCTTTAGAATCTATTAAAAAGTTAGTGGTTCTGAAAGCTTCGTTTCCAGCTTTGTCTTTTACAATAATATCTACTTCATACTCTCCATCATTAAACCTAACATCATCCTCGCATACGCCATTTCCAGCCTTAGAACATAATCTCTTTTCTCTTTCTTTTCCTCTTCCATCAGTGTATCTATAAAGAATCTCATCTAAAAAAGGTTCTACATATTCTACGAAGAATGTAACTTTCTTGTCATTTGCCATATGATTAAGATTTTGGATAATCGGTTTGCTATAGTCAACAGCAATTATAATTTCTTTTGATAGCTCTTCTCCTCCTGCAATATCTATAATATGAAACCAATACATAATTTCCTGTCCATCAAATTCACTTAAGTCAACTTCAACAGAACAACTAACTCTTCTTCCTGAAGGACAATTATTTAAAGTTAGTTCTTTCATGTTATTTTCAGTTCCATAATGAAGCATTACTTTCTCGACATTTTCTTCATCATATTCTACATTGAACACACTGTTTACAAATCCTCTTTCAGGGGTTGTTCTTTTTATCACTGGCTCTCGTGAATCAATATTAAATACAATAACATATTCAGCTGTATTGCCATGTTTATCTTCTCCTTTTATAGTTATATTATTAAGTCCTTCGCTAAAGCTTATCCCCCTATTATATGATTTTGTAAAACCCTGTATTCTCTTCCATCTTCCTCTCCCATTTATATTATCAGTGTAATAAAGCATAGCTGGTTCATTGATTGTAATGCTAAATAAAACATTTCGTGAACTATAAACTTCATTATTTATAGGAGAGCTAATATTTAATACGGGAGGCTCGCTATCAATTACCCCATCTCCGTCAAAAGTTGAACACACGTTTAAACCATTGCACTTAGAAAATGATGTTGGATAATTAGTATCAGTAAGACATAACCTACAATGATCTTTTTCACAAGTATATCTTGGGTCTTCATCATTTGGAACGCTCTGTCCTTTAGTTAAACATGCCCACTTATAAGCAGAAACATAACTTAGTGATAAAAATAAAATCAATGTAAATACTATTGACAAAATAATTATCTTAACACCCTTTTCAGTCCCCTTTTTAATGCTCTTTTTTTCATTATTTATCATTGTTACCTTTTTTGCCTCGTATCATATTCACAAATTGCTCCTTTTTAATCATTGTTATCTTTTCTTGATTATATTAATTCAAGTTTATTCAAATAAAATTATTTCAATTGCATGTATTATATTAAGAAGTATTTGTTTTCATCTTATATAGATGAAAAAAATAAAAACAAATGAGATATAGAGAATTTTGAATAACCTAAGAAATCAAAATTCTCTAAGAAGGACTTTGATGAATTTTCCTCCGGAAAACGGGGTAAATAAAAGTCCTCTATAGAAGTAAGCATAAAGATTCATTTTGAGAAAATAAGATGATTTAATAATTTAAGTTATAAAGAAGATTATTCAAAGCGAGGACTTCAGTTTGAACTAATTATCTACTTTTATAGCAGAAAGGTTTATGTCTACAGGAAGTTTTAGTTTTAGGTCATTAAGATCTTTAGTGTTCTGTTTAAAATTAAATATTCCTATACCTATTATTTCATCAGTTTCTTGATCTGTCAAAAACCATAGGTCAGAGACCTATAGCATGTTTAGTTACTATGGTTTTTGAGCATGCTCCGAATTCCACATGCTATCTTTTACCAATGTTATAAGCATGTGGAATTCGGACATTTAAAAAGAACAATATCTTGGGAAATATGGTCACCATAGTCTGGCCTGGGATCACAAAACATAACTTCTAAAAAGTCGCCTTCTTCATCATAATATATACTTAATTGTCCTTTCATTTTATAAGAAAAATCTTTATTGATTTCGCTCTAATTTTTCCTTTATATTAGAGAAATCCATTTGAATAGGAATATTAAATTCTATATCTTTCAAATGAGACCTTTTTCTAAAATCAAGGATACCTATGCTTTTTGCTTCTCCAGTTTTTTTATCTATTCTTAAAAAAATTCCTGGTTCAATTTCTTCTGCGTAACACTCACTCGGTTCTCCTACATATATCTCTAAAAAATCTCCTTCTTCATCATAATAAAATCTAGTCTTGTTTTTCATTGTATATAAGATACATAATAAGCGGTTATAACAAATCCTTCTCCATTTAAATAATTTCTGGATGATCCTGTCTTATATGACTCCATTGTCTTTTTGTTAATCTTATCTTTCTTCCTGTTTTATCACTAACCTCAAAGATATAATCCATATAAAACAAATTTCAGAAAGTTTAATTATAGACAATTTCGTGTCTTGTATGATAAATATCCGAAATTGTCTTATTAGAGAATTCTGAACAAAATTTTATATATCTTCCAGAATTGTCTATATTTTACAATAATTCAAATAAGAAAAAATAAAAAAAGCAAGAAAAAATTCTTGCTTTTCAATCCCTCTTTTTAAATAATTGGATTACAAAAAGCAAAAATAAATATAAAAAAAGAAAAAAAATCAAAAATTAAATTGCTTCTCCCCAGAAGAAAATATCTCCTGTATCGAAATTACCTACGCATGGTTCTGGCAATCCTAATTTAAAGGTTAATGCTATCTCGCTTCCTGGTGAAAGAACGTTTCCTGCGAAGTATTCAACTCCGCCGTATTCGTTTTCTGCATCTGTTGCAATTATTTCTGCATCATTGTAGAAATCCCAGTGGAATTGGTCTCCATAAACTATAGGAACATATCCTTCAATATCTGCTCGCGGATCATCTAATGTGTCATATGCTCCTTGTGTAGCAAAATAACAAAGATGGTCTGCATCATGGTCTACTAATCCTATTCTACTACCTTCACTTTGATCTAAATTACATTTATCTCTAGGTCCTTCTAATAATTCAGAATGGTCTGCTTCTCCATTATCAGCACTATCAAGCTTGTTATCTCCTAATTTCAACTGATTAGTTAACGGACATTTTGCACCACTTGATGATGAATCATAA
>JAGVWY010000068.1 GCA_018304055.1 Candidatus Pacearchaeota archaeon | reverse complement strand
AAAAATATGGATAGCAAGAGGAAAATTATCTATCAATAATAAAATTTCAATTTTTTATCTGATTATTGAGAATAATCAAATTGAATTGTAACACAGCCTCTCAAGACCAGTGTTGGATATGTGGAGGCTTTTTAGCAATGATAATGGTTTAACAAATGTTACCGTAGCTGCAACCTTAGAGAACACGTCTCTTGAATTTATTCCTTATTTGGCAAAATTAGGCAAAAGGTTAGAATGTAAAGACTTTGGATATACAGATGTTCATGGTGAAGCTGATATAAAACACGCACAAGAACTTTATCGTGGTTTGGTTGAGGAAATGCAATATGCGAACGCTCCTTGGAGAACTGTTGCAACTGCTGTTGATAAAACTAGTAACTTCTTAGAATCTTTACTAAAAGCGTAGGAGGTGTAATAAAAACTGTAATAAATTGTATTACATAATGTATCATAAAAAGTGTCACACATATTTATAAATTGTGTTACATTTTTTATCAGATAATTTATTACATTTCTTATGACAAGTTTTATAATTCTAGCAAAGTTAATCAAATAATGGAAAGAAATCTAAAAGGCTACCTCTATCTTAGTCTATGTATTATTTTTTGGGCATCAATTCCAGTAGCCTCTAAGAAGATATTAGTCGAGCTTAACAATTTGCAAATGTTGTTTTATTCGACGATTTTTTCTTTCCTTGTTTTGGGAATAATCTTGCTAGTCCAAAAGAAGCACAAATTAATGAAAAATTATTCACGAAAAGATTATTTGAATTTGGCTTTCCTAGGTTTTCTTGGAACATATCTCTATTATGTTTTACTTTACGGAGCACTTGCTTTAACTTCAGCTCAAGAAGGGTTTATTTTAGCATATACTTGGCCAATTTTAGTTTTAATTCTTACATTTATTATATTAAAAGAGCAAGTGACTATAAAGAAAATTATTGCCATTCTAATAAGCTTCATTGGAATAATTATCATAGTTACTCAAGGTCAAATATATTCATTTCAATTAACAAATACTGGGGGTAATTTACTTGCTTTGTCTGGCGCTTTTGTTTTTGCTCTCTTTTCTATTTTAGGTAAAAAACATAAATTTGATAAAACTGTTAGCGCTTTCATTTACTTTCTGTCTGCATTGATATTCATAACAATTACTCTGATTTTGTTTTCTTCTTTCAAAATACCTTCCTTAAACATCTTGATGTGGTTGTTGTATAATGGAATCTTGGTTAACGGAGTGACTTATATCTGGTGGTTTAAAGCTCTTGAATCTGTGGAAACCTCTATTCTTTCTACCTCTCTTTATCTAACTCCTTTCGTTTCCTTAATATATATCTGGCTATTTCTAGAAGAAACTATCTTAATTAGTTCGGTTATTGGATTAGTTATTATTGTAGCCGGTATTTTAATTCAATCTTGGAAAAAGAAATGATTTCCAATATATTCTTAGTATATCAGACACTTTTCAAACCACTAAAAAAATATAGTGGACACTTCCGTACACTAAATTTATAATAAGGTATCCTTTTTGAGTACCTTATTAAGGTTTAAACAAATTAATAGTTTCTTCTATTTCCTTATGAATTCCTTCAATACAGTCATAGCTTCTGGCTTCCATATCATCAACCCATTTAAAGTCTGTAAACGCTCCTTGTTCTAATATAACCTCACCAGATTTATATTTTGCTGCAAACTTTACTAAGACTACTGGAATTCCGTCTGGTCTAATAAAAGCCACACTATTAATATACTTTAAACCAGAATCTATCTCAATACCTGCCTCTTCTTTTACTTCTCTTTTCAACAAATTCTCTACCGCATTTTCAAAATCTAAAACATCACCATTTATCCTTGTTGGATTGTTAATATCTAAATTTGACCATTCTAATTTGCCTCCAGGAACCGCATATTTTCCAGGATGCACTTTCTCTCTCACATCACGTTTTAAAATTAAACATTTTCTGTCTTCTTCACGAAAGACAACAACATTAGCCACAAAATAAAATAATTTATCTTTCTTTGCATTGTTCAAACTTATTTTTTCAGCAGGCATATTCTTGCACCATTTATATTTATTTAAATCTTTTCTGATACTTAATAAGGTCTTCACTTTAAAGTCCTTATTTATAATTTTCTTTTCTTTGATATTGTCAAATTAACGTGAGATTTATATAGTCGAGATTGATTATTTATCTTAAAGGAGGTGAGTAATGGAATCTCAAAAATGTCCAAAATGTGGCGGTAGCCACATCGTAAAAAGAGGTAAGAGATATAATAAGTCTGGGAAAAAACAACTTTATCTTTGTGTCAAATGCAATTTAACATTTATTGAACATGATGGTTTTGAAAGAATGAGAAAAAATAAGAAAGATATTGTTAGGGCAATCCATCTTCATAATGATGGGCTGTCTTTGTTCCAAGTAAAAAATCATCTATGGCAACATGATTGTGTTAAGGTAAGCAGAGAGGCTGTTCGATTATGGATTAAAAAGTATAGTGTTTTTTTAAAATCCGATAAACGAGGAAGTAAAGCCAATAATAAAAGGTAGGATTCATTATGATGAAAAATATGTAAAGGTAAATGGTGATGATAATTTTGATTTGAATGCTGTTGATAGTGTAACCAAATTTGTTCTTGCCCACTTATTCGTCGAGAAAAGGACTATTAAAAAATGTATAGAGTTTTTATTGCAGATAAAAACCAATTGTTATAATCAAATTTTAGCAAAATATTATATCAGAAAATATAGCAGGGGAAAAAAGAAAGAGAGATTGGTAATATTTGTTTGTGACAAATTTGCAAATTATAAAACAGCTTTTAACAAATTGTTTTATAGGGTTGCTGAACTGCAATTCGGAGTTCCAATTGCATGCAAAAAATATAACCTTGAGTATAACAATAATGCAGTTGAAAGATATAATGGAAAAACAAAAGATAGGATAAAAAATATCAGGGGAGGGTTTGGAAGTTTTAAATTTGCAAGAGATTTTATGAATCTAAGAAGAATCATCCATAACTTTGTCAATCCACATCAAGAACTTAAAGGTAAAACTCCTGCAGAAAAAGCAGAGATATTTATTCCTCTTGGAAGAAACAAATTGTTGACCTTAATCGAGTTTATTGCATATCGAGGATATCACTAGAAGTTGACAGTATCCTTTTCTTTAAACATCTTCATTATCTTCAAACTTCTCTATATTTATTTCTCCATTATCCTCCATAATTTTTTTGATTATTGTTTCTGCTTCATTTAACTCTTTCTTGCAGAAGTTAATTAATTCTACTCCCTGTTTGAATTTTTCTACATTTTCATTCAATGTAAGCTCTCCTCTTTCTAAATCTTCAATGATTTTTTCAAGTTCTCTTAATGCTTCTTCAAATGTTTTCATTTTCCGAAATTTGATCCCTCAAATGAGGAATTGAAAATTTTTAATTTTCATTTTCAACCTTCTTTATTACCCTTGATTCAACTTTTCCATTTTTGAATATTGTTGTAATCTCATCCCCTCCTTTTATATTTTCTATTGTGGCTATTTCTTCATTCCTTAGCGTTATAGTATACCCTCTTTTTAAAACTGCTTCGGGATTTAATGAATGTAAGATAGTTTCGCTTTTATCTGTATCTTTCTTAAAAATTTTTAGGTTATTATATAATATTTTATTCAAGATTATTTGCTTATCATCAACTAATTGTTTGTATTCCAGAATTTTAGTGAATGGCTTTTTGAATATTGTTTTTTCTTCACTAAACCTTAATTCTTTTTTATAGTTATCAATTATATTTTTCGAGAAAATATAAAGTTTATATTTTATTTCAGAAATTCTAACTTCATACTCTTCCTTATCTGGCAAAACAGAGTTAGCTGCTGCAGTTGGTGTTGATGCATATATATCAGCAACAAAATCAGTAATAGTAACATCTGTCTCATGCCCTATCCCTGTTATAATAGGAATCTTTGAATTAAAAATTTCTCCTGCAATAAGCTCCTCATTAAAAACAGATAGATCCTCAAAACTTCCCCCGCCTCGCGCAATAATTATTACTTCTATATTCAAGTGTTCCAAAACATTAAACAATCTTATCCCCTTGGCAATGTTTAATACTGCTTTTTCTCCCTGCACTAACGAAGGATAAATAAATATATTTGCAGGAATTTTTTTCTTAAAAACTTTTAATATATCCCTTAAAGCAGCTCCTTCTGTAGATGTAATAACGCCTATATTTTTTGGGAAAAATGGTAGAAGTTTTTTATGCTCTTTATCAAAAAGCCCTTCTTTCGCGAGTTTTTCTTTTAATTCAAGGAATTGTTTATACAAATCCCCCTTTCCACTTATTTTCATTTCCTCCACTATTAATTGATAATAGCCTCTTTTTTTGTATACTTCAATTGAGCCATTTACAATAACTTGCATTCCTTCTTCTGGCATAAAATCAAGAAACAAAGAACTTCTTGAAAACATTGCACATTCTATAACTGAAAATTCATCTTTTAAGGTGAAATAAAAATGTTCATTAACCTTCCTAAGATTAGATATCTCTCCCTGAATATAAATATTTTTAAGATTGTCATCTGATTCTATCAAACTCTTAAGATAATTCGTTATCTGATTTACAGTATAGATTTTCATGAATAAATAATATCTAATGAGTATTTATTTTTTTGTTGTATCCAAATGTATTAAAGATATCTCTTTAATTTTTCTTTAAGGAGATTTATTAAATATGGATCATTTCTTAGATACATATCTGGAATATCTAACACTATAATTTTTTTCTTGGCTCCTGGAAAATTTTTTAATAAAAATTCTTTATGAATATGTTCCATAACAAAAATCATATCGCTCCATTCAATGGATTGTTTTGTAATCTTAACCTTTGCAATAGAAGATATTCCAGCAGATTTTGCATTGTATTTAGTGTTATGATATGGACTATTGTTAATAATATCTTCAGCAGTCGGACTTCTCTGAAGATTATATGTACAAACAAAAAGAATATTTTTCATTTTGTTCATTTGTAGGTTAAGCTCCTAATGCTACATAAGGGTCTCTTGTATGAAACCTCGCCAAATACTCGTTATCTCCTTTATAATGTCTTATTTCATGCTCTAATGTTTGTGCATAATCATGACCTTCATCTTCTTGCAGGGCATCAGTAGTAATTTGTTTATCCCATATACTATTAAATCCTAACACTCCTTTTGGCATCATGTAAGGCAATACATTATTAATTATAATGCCATCTAAAATAACTCTTGGATGTGTAAGCCTAAATTCCCTGCTAAAAATATTTGGTTCATATGAGTAATTTTTATTTCCGAAGACTTCATTTTCTCTGAAAATGAATGGATTAAAAAATTTATTTTTTAAGACTTCAATCTTCTTTGAAGTTGAAGGATTAGGAATTTTAATTGCTCCAATTGGGTTTAATATCCAGTAACAATATTTTTCGTTCCCAATTGGAGGCTTAAAAAATACCTCTTGCTCGTTGAGATTGGGATTTTTTATTCCTAAGGAAAATTCATCAAAGTTCTTCTTAGAGAATTTTGATACCCCTATTTTTTCAAAATTCTCTATTCCAACAATTTTTTCTAATTGGTTTCCTTGACTTGTTTCAGTTGAGTGAAATATCATGTTTGTTATTTACTATTACACAATTTCATGTATTACAAAAGTATTGTAGAATTAAAAACTTATTCGTTAAAAAACCTCTTCTTCTATTTCCTCTGTTTCATCTGAAGAATCTTCAGTTTCGCCCAAAGTTTTTTGCTTTTTGTCTTTTTTTATTTCCTTTTTTGGCTCTTCTTTCTCTTCAGTGAATGAGCCAAAATCAGACTCATCAATGCTGTTTATCATCTCTTTAAATTCTTTAAAGGATTCTGCTGGAATTCGAGTTCCTGATTTTGTAAATCCTGTGTATCTATCAGAGGTAGTAAACTCTCTGATAGTAAGCCCAACTTTCCCCCCGAAATCATCTAATCGAACAACAATTTCTGTAACATCATTCTTTTTTATTCTTCCTATATCTTTTTCCATTATGCTAAAAAAACATGGAATAAGAGGTTTATTAAGTTTTGTGTGGTTTGGAGAAATCATAGAAATTCATAAATACTTTTTTATCCATTGTGTAACGTGCATAAAACTGTAAGTATATAGCTCGTCGTGAGATATTCTACAATAAGAGAAACTAAACAATGACAAAAGGATCTTATCGAGGATAATAACTATCTGATTTTCCATTAT